>JAGVCC010000102.1 GCA_020059395.1 Chitinophagales bacterium
TATAATTTATAGCCCGGTTTCGACAAGCTCAACCTGACAATTTTCAAAAGGCTAGTTTCAATGTATTAGTGCTATTATTTAAAAAAATTAACGCCAGGCAAAACTGTTGCTATTGCACATAATTAGTTTTACTTTACAACACTAAAACAAAACGTATGCACAAGCTTATTTTACGGGTAAGTATTATTGTCCTTTTTTCATGTAACAACAACACCAGCAATACACCTGCTGCAACTGCTAACGCAGACACCACTTTGTATAAAGAAATTCAAACCGGTGGCATAAAAATTATCCCCATCGGCAGCAATGGCCGCACCATAAATATCTGGACAAAACATATTGGTAACAACCCTAAAATAAAACTCCTGTTACTTAACGGTGGGCCTGGTGCCACACACGAATATTTTGAATGCTTTGAAAGTTTTTTACCGCAGCAGGATATTGAAATTATTTACTACGACCAAACTGGCTGTGGCCTGTCAGACAATCCTAAAGACACCAGCTTTTGGCAGCTGCCCCGTTTTGTAGAAGAAGTGGAGCAGGTGCGTAAAGCGCTTAATCTTACAAAAGACAATTTTTATTTGCTGGGCCACAGCTGGGGTGGCATACTGGCCATGCAATACGCATTAAAATATCAGGATAATTTAAAGGGACTTATCATTAGCAATATGATGAGCAGCTGCCCGGCATATGGCAAATACGCACAGGAAGTTTTAGCGCCACAGTTTGATCCAAAAATTTTAGATACCATCCGCCAGATAGAAAAGAAAGGCGACTTCAGCAATCCTAAATATATGGAACTGCTGTATCCGCACTTTTATACAAAACATATTTTACGTTTACCGGTAGCACAATGGCCGGAACCTGTAACCCGTTCCTTTGCAAAGATGAACAACTCACTGTATGTAACCATGCAGGGGCCCAGTGAGTTTGGCATTGGGGGTAATTTAACTAACTGGGATGTTAGCAAACAACTGCCGCAAATAAAAACTCCCACACTTACCATTGGCGGCACACACGACACCATGGATCCTGAGTACATGAAATGGATGAGCACACAATTACCCAATGGCAAATTTTTGCTTTGCCCTAATGGCAGCCATATGAGTATGTACGATGATCAGCCGCATTATTTTCCGGGATTGATCCAATTTATTAAAGAAGTAAATAGTAAAACAGCTGTTAATTAATGCAGCACCTGCATTTCAACTGCATAACTTTGCGCAACAATTAAAACGCAATGAAAAAAATACTGGCGCTTGTTTTAGTTTTCATTATTCATTATTCATTATTCATTATTCATTGCAGGGCACAGGACTCATCGCACCTGCGTATATCCCTGCTCACCTGCACACCCGGAGATGAACTGTACTCCACTTTTGGCCACAGTGCCATAAGGGTTATTGACAGCACCAACACCAGCGATGTAGTGTACAACTACGGTACTTTTAATTTTGAAGATGAAGGGTTTTACATAAAATTTACCCAGGGCAAACTGCTGTATTATGTTTCGGCAGAATGGTTTGAAGATTTTAAATACGGTTACCAGGCCACCAACCGTGGCATAACAGAGCAGGTGCTGCAATTAACCCCTGCCGAAAAAGTAACCGTTCAAAATTTTTTAAATAACAACCTTAAAGATGCCAACAAATTTTATAAATACGATTTCTTTTTTGATAACTGCACCACACGCCTGCGTGACATCATAAAAAAAAATCAAGACAGTGCATTTACTGTAAATCCGGTAATGCCAATGGGCACCACCTTTCGCAATGCTATTCATCAGTACTTAAATAAAAACAAAAAAGAGTGGAGCAAACTGGGTATTGATTTACTGCTGGGCAAACCATGCGATGCTGTAATGACCGCCGCACAAATGCAGTTTTTGCCCGATAACCTGATGATAAGTTTAGACAGCAGCGCCGTACCAATGGTTACCACACATCAAAACTTATATACCATAAACAATGAAAATGCTGATGGCTCTTTTTTAACACCGTTACGTGTGTTTATACTGCTGTTATTTGCCATTGTGGCCGTAAGTTTTGTAAAAAATAAATTTGCTAAAGGCTTTTTATTAAGTTTCGATTTTTTGTTTTTCTTTTTAACCGGTCTGCTGGGCATTATTTTAGTTTTAATGATGACGGCCACCGACCACAGCATGACCAAACAAAATTTTAATTTGCTTTGGGCCTGGCCCACCCATGTTATTGCAGCATTTTTCATTAACAGTAAAAAGGCATGGGTTAAAAAATATTTTGCGTTTACAGCGCTTGCATTAGTTGTGGTGTTGCTCAGCTGGTTCTTTTTACCGCAGCAGTTAAATACCTCATTAATACCACTGGTGCTGTTACTCATCTTCCGCAGTGCAGCAAAAGCCTTTATCAATAAATAACTTACGGCTTCGCTGTAAAAAGAATAGCTGTAAAAATTATTTGCCAATGAAACACAGATTTTATTTTCTGCGCCTTCTGCGTAATCTGCGGGCTTTTGTTTTTTTCAGTGCTTCCGTGCCTCTGTGGCAAATCTTTGCTGCGCAGCAGCAACTCTTATCTTTGCCTTACTCAACACAAAAAATATGACAGAAAAATATTTCACTTATCAATCATCAAAAATATTTTACCGCATAACCGGCACTGGCAAACCAGTTATTTTAATACATGGTTTTGGAGAAGATGGAAACGTATGGCAACACCAAATACCTGTTTTAGAAAAACAATACACCCTCATCATTCCCGATTTACCCGGCAGCGGCAACAGTGAATTAATACCAGACATGAGCATTGAAGGCATGGCCGATTGTATAAAAGAACTTTCTAGTATTGAAATCTCAAAAGTCTCCCCCTCGGGGGGAGATTTAGAGGGGGCTTTTTTTGGACATTCAATGGGAGGCTACATTACTTTAGCATTGGTTGAAAAACACCCACAATTAATAAACGCCTTCGGCCTCATACATTCATCTGCATATGCAGACAGTGAAGAAAAAAAAGAAGCCCGACAAAAATCTATAGAATTTATAAAAGCCAATGGCGCTTACGAATTTTTAAAAACAGCCATACCCGGTTTATTCTATCAGCCAGAAAACAATAGAGATTGTGAAGATTTGGTGGAAGCAGGTAAAAATTTTACTGCAGAAGCGTTAATTGCCTATTACACCGCTATGATAAACCGGCCCGATAGAACCGCAGTTTTAAAAACCGCCACCCAACCTGTTTTGTTTATTATGGGTCAATATGATAAAGCGGTACCGTTTGAGCACAGCCTGGCACAAAGCCACCTGCCGCAGCAAAGCCATGTACACATTTTGCGTAACAGCGCACATATGGGTATGTTTGAAGAGGCGGAGAAAACAGGTGCAGCAATGCTGGGTTTTTTACAACAGGTACTATAATGCAATATTTGCCGTTTAAACATTTAACGCTGCATTGCATGGTAAAGGCAGCATATTGCAGTAATTTTAGGTCTCATATTTGCTGAATAATAGAAACATGAAAAAATACTGGCTGTTACTTTTGTTATTTATTTGTTCAAAAGACATATTTGCCGCACATATATCAGGGGGAGAAATTATTTACGAATATCTTGGTCCCGGCAGTACTGCAAATTCAAAATCTTACAGAATAACGCTGCGCCTTTTTAGAGATGATAATGGAGGTGGCGCACCAATGCCTCCAAATGTCTGGATTGGATTATTTAATAATGATAATAATGTTGCTATAAGTGGTTCGCCATTTGATGTAAGTTTAACCAACAGCGTTTCTGTTCCGGTAATACCTCCACCGCCATGTATGGATAATCCTCCGCTTATTAATTACAGTGTGGGTACTTACCAATTTACAGTCAGCTTACCAAATAACGCAAATGGGTACACAGCTGCCTATCAAACATGCTGCAGAATTTCTAGTTTACAAAATGTATTTACACAAAATCAACCTGCACAAGGCGAAGGTTCTACTTACATCTGTACTATTCCGGGTAGTAATTTATTACCTGCTGGAACCAACAGCAGTCCTCAATTCAGAACGCAACTGGGACCCATTTGCTATAACAACAGTTTTATTTTCGATTTTGGTGCTAACGACCCTGACGCTGGTGATTCTTTAGTTTATTATTTTTGTAATGCTTACAACAGAGGGGCTTCAACCAGTGCCGCAAATGTCAATCCAACGTCTCCCCCTTATCAGTCAGTATCATACATAAATGGGTACAGTTCAAGCTCACCCTTAGGTAATCTAGCAACAATTGACAACAAAACAGGTATAATTTCTGGTATAGCACCGCCAGCCGGCAGATATGTAGTTAGTGTGTGTATTGCCGAGTACAGAAACGGCAGGCTTATCGGTAGTCATCGAAAAGATTTTGTTGTAACTGTAAGTGATTGCTCACTCACAAGAGCCAGCCTTGCCGGTATTCAGCCCTTGTGTGATGGATTTACAAAAACATTTTCCAACATGGCAAACTCGGGAAACGTACAAAGCTATTTTTGGGATTTTGGAGATGGCAATACATCAACACAGGCAACACCTGTACATACTTATGCCGATACTGGAACTTATACTATTAAACTTGTTCTAAACAGGGGGCTTGCATGTTCTGATTCCGATGCCATCCCACTAAAAGTATACCCCGGCTTCTTCCCCGATTTTCAAGTTTTTGGCCAATGCAAAAACACCCCTATACAATTTAACGACCTTACCACTGCCACATATGGCACCGTTAATTTTTGGCGCTGGAATTTTGGAGATGCCGGCTCCATTAATAACACATCAACTGTAAGAAGCCCAACGCACATTTATAACAATTCCGGAAACTACAATGTAACCCTGATTGTTGCCAGCGATAAGGGCTGTATAGATACCTTATCAAAACCAATTGACATTACAGACAAGCCCGCCATTAATGCAGGCAGAGATACACTCATTTGTTCTGTAGATACACTGCAGCTAAATGCCGTTGGCACCGGCAGTTTTTTGTGGCAGCCCAACTACATGATAAGCAGCCTTACTATACCCAACCCATTGGTAAGCCCCAATATTACCACCGATTATATTGTTACATTAACCGACCCCTTTGGTTGTGTGGGAGCAGACACCATAAGGATAAATGTGGTGGACTTTGTGAGCCAGGGCCTTACACCGGCTGATACCATCATTTGCAGTACCGATGCCATACCGCTACTGCTAACTAGTGACGCATTAAATTATCAATGGACGGAAACACCCAATAACAATACATTAAGCAGCACCACTGTTAAAAACCCGGTTGCCACACCAGTTGTAACCACCACCTACAGTGTTACGGGCAGCATTGGTAAATGCACGGCTCAAAATACTGTTACCTTAAGGCCAGTGCCCTACCCTGATGCAGATGCAGGGCCGGATATAACCATTTGCCCCGGTGAAAATGCACAGTTAAATGCAAGCGGTGGCAGCATTTATACATGGACACCGGCAGCATTTTTAAACAACCGCAATATTGCAAACCCCATAGCCGTAAACCCAACGGCAAGCATACGCTATATTGTTGCTGTATCAGATGTTTTAGGTTGCCCCAAACCTGTTAGAGATACTATAATTGTAACTGTTGACCGTATTACTGCCGACGCAGGCCCCAGCGATACCAGCGTCGTATTAGGGCAACCATTGTTACTAACTGCAACCGGCAGCACCAATTATTTATGGAGCCCCGCAACATGGTTAAATAACATTGCTATTGCTACACCAGTTTCGTTACCACAAAACGATATTACTTACAGGGTAAGGGTTAGCAACAATGTGGGTTGTTTTGATGAAGACACTATACGGGTGCATGTATATTTTATTGCACCGGGCTTTAATGTGCCCAATGCTTTTACGCCTAACGGCGACGGAAGAAACGACCGTTTTCGCCCCATAGCCATTGGCATGAAGTCGGTAGATGTTTTTAGAGTGTATAACCGTTGGGGACAGTTAGTACACAGCAACAACAATATTGATAAAGGCACTGGCTGGGATGGCTCATTTAGAGGCAAGCCGCAAGACCCTGGCACCTATGTTTGGTATGCCGAAGGCACAGATTACCAGAATATAAGAGTAAAGCGAAAGGGAACGGTTGTTTTAATACGTGAATAAAAAAAATGAATATATAAACGCCGCCGCTTTGAAAAGGCGGCGTTTTTTATTAGTTTTAGGCAATCATTCAGCCTTGGTTCGTGGCACACGAAACAAAAGGCAGATGTTTTAGGCAATCATCAATGCACCCTGCTTCATGAAGAAATATTTATTACTGCTTACTCTTACTATATTTTCTTTACAGGATGTTTGTGCCAATCATACAAAAGGCGGCTGGATGTATTATGAATACTTAGGCCCCGGCATTAATGATCCCAGCAGGCTTCGGTACAAAATCGGCCTTAACCTTTACATTGATTGTGGTTCAACACTTATAGAGCCCACCTGGAATTTTTCTTTTTTCAGCGGCCGTTTACCACATGCTTTTATACAGGATGTTACTGTAACAGCAGCGCCTGATTATTCCATCAATGGCTGTGTATTGCCAGACTGCTACCCTTGTCTCAATAACATTCCGCCACGTTGTTATAAAATAATCAATTACGAAACCATTGTGGAATTGTTGCCTTCTCCCGATGGATATATTGTTTCAAAACACCGTTGTTGCCGTATTGGCGGGCTTACTAATATTGAAAACCCGTCCAGTGATTACGGTGCAACTTATACCATAAAAATACCAGGGCCTAATGATGCGCCAAATGCGCAATTTAACAGCAGCCCTTTATTTGTTTTTGCCGATACTGCAGTTGTGTGTGCCGGCAGTCAATTTACGATGCCATTTACTGCCACTGATATTAACAATGATTCTTTGGCCTATTCTTTTGTACCTGCTTACGATGGGGGTTTACCATCAAATCCTAATCCCCCAACTGCAACCGCACCACCCTATAACAATGTTGCGTACGCAGCCCCTTACAACGGGTTGCAACCACTTGGTACTGCTGTTACAATAAACCCCATTACCGGTTTAATTAGTGGTATTGCCCCGCCTGTTGGTGAATATGTGATATGTGTGCTGGTTAAAGAATATAAAAATGGCATTTACATTGGAGAATCCAGAAAAGAAATTCACCTTAAAACAGCACCCTGTACCCCCATTGTGGCAACACCCAGCCCCGATTTTACTACCTGTGATGGATTTACTGTAAACTTTTTTCATAACAGCTCGGGTGCCACAAATGTGTATTGGGATTTTGGAGATGGCACTACACTGGCAGATACATCATGGTTAAATACACCCTCCTATACTTATGCTGATACTGGTGTTTATACTGTTACATTTATAATTAACCGAGGCCAGCAATGTACAGATACTGCCCAACGTACAGTACGGGTTTATCCAGGATTTTTTCCCGGATTTAGAATTGGCTCAACATTGTGTACAAATGCACCCATTCAGTTTGTTGATACATCAAAAACAAATTATGGTACTATTAACAGTTGGCGCTGGAATTTTGGAGACCTAGGCACTTTTGCTGATACCAGCCATTTGCAAAACCCTGTTTACTCATATGCAACGCCGGGTAATTATACAGTGGAGTTAAAAGTAACCAACAGCTTTGGCTGCGAAAAAATAATTTTGCAGGAAGTAACATTGGTTGATCCGCCTGTATTAAATGTTTTTCCAAAAGACACTGCATATTGCAGGCTGGATAGTGTACAGCTTACAGCCACAGGCACAGGTACTTTTAACTGGCTGCCCCCGGTTACTATTGTTGGTGCTAATACTGCTACACCTGTTGTGTTTCCTGCCACTCAAACAAAATATTATGTAACCTTAACCAGTGCCGATGGCTGCATAAGCCGGGACAGCGTAAATGTTAATCCTAAAAATGATGTAACCAACAGCATCACCGCCAATCCTCCCAATATTTGCGAAGAAGATACTTTACAGCTAAGCGGTACCAGCAATTACAGCAATGTAACCTGGCAGTGGAGCCCGGCTGCAACA
>JAGVCC010000133.1 GCA_020059395.1 Chitinophagales bacterium
AGTGCTTTAAAAATTCGTGGCGCATCGCTGCCTAAATTAATATTGGCAATTACCCCTTTTAATAATTGATTAGCATCGGGTGTTCTTCTTCCGTTCATCCAGTCCAAAGCCAGTTCATCTTTTTCATTCAACTCCAGCTTTGCAGCTTCTGCCGCTAATGCAACAATTATTTTATCGCTTATTTTTTCTTTCTCTGCTTCGTCGCTTACAAATTGGTTAACGGGCCATGTCAGTAAATTTTTAAACCAGGCATACACATCACCAAAAGCGCTTTGCCCTGCTTCCATGCCCAGCATGTTTGGAATTACTGAGCCATTTACCTGTCCGCAAATACCTTTCACCAACGTATCTTTTACTTCATCTAAAGGTGCTACCATAATATCGCAGGTAGATGTGCCCATTACTTTGCTTAAATAATATGGCTCAATTTGTCCACCTACAGCACCCATGTGGCAATCGAATGCACCCACTCCTATAACCACATCTTCTGGTAAACCTAATTTAGTTGCCCACTCTTTTGAAATAGTGCCTGCCGCTTGTGCAGAGGTGTAGGTGTCTGTAAATAATTTATCGGTAACACCATCCAATAAACCATCTAATGATTTAAAGAAATCATTCGGTGGCAGTCCACCAAACTCAGCAGCCCATAATGCTTTATGTCCTGCACTGCAAACACCACGTTTAATTTGTCTGGCATCATTTCCACCAGTTAATACAAAAGGAATCCAGTCGCAATGCTCCACAAAAGAAGCCATGTGATTTCTTACCGCTTCATCTTCCCGTAACACATGCAGCAGCTTTGCCCAAAACCATTCTGATGAATAAATACCACCGACAAACTGTAAATAATTTACTGGAAATTTTCTGGCGTGGTTGTTTATTTTCTCTGCTTCTTTTGTAGCAGTATGGTCTTTCCACAACACAAACATGGCGTTTGGATTATTTACAAACTCAGGCTTTAAGCACAATGGCGTGCCTGCTTCATCAACAGCAATTGGTGTGGAGCCAGTGGTATCAACCGAAATACCTTTTATATTTTTTGCTACATCGGCACCTGCCTGTTGCAAACAATCTTTAATAGTTGCTTCCAGTCCTTCTAAATAATCTAACGGATGCTGGCGAAACTGATTTTGTACTGCATTGCAATATTGACCGGCCTTCCATCTTGGATAATAAAAAACAGCCGTGGCTATTTCTTCGCCTGTTGCCGCATTCACTACCAGGCAACGAACAGAATCTGTTCCATAATCCAGTCCAATTACAAATTTATTTTCTCCTGACATTTTAATTTATTTTTCAGATAACATTTTTTCTAATGACTGTTTCCAGTTACTGTATAATTCGTTGTACAACCCAGCATCAGCCGGTTCAATAGTTTTTAGTACCTTAAAATTTTTAAATGCTTCCTTAGCATTGGCGTAAATACCTGCACCCATACCTGCACCTATTGCTGCCCCCACACTGCCATCGCAATTATATAATTCAACCGGCACACCAGTGGCATTTACAAAACTGGTTGCAAACACATCGCTTAAAAACATATTAGCCCTGCCTGCACGAATAACAGAAGGCTGCATGCCATTTTCCTTCATCATATCTAACCCATAGCGAAATGCAAAAGCAATACCTTCCTGTGCTGCACGGAATAAATGCGCTGGTGTATGCACATTAAAATCGAGGTTGTTAATATGTCCCTTTAAAAATTTATTTTCAAGCAAGCGTTCTGAACCATTACCAAAAGGCAGCATGGTAACACCATTGCTGCCCGGTGCCACCGTTGCGGCCAGTTCGTTCATTTGATTATATGAGTACGCATTGCCGGCTATATTTTTTATCCAGCGGTTTAAAATGCCGGTGCCGTTAATGCAAAGTAATACGCCCAGTCTTTTTTGTTGTGCAGTATAATTTACATGCGCAAATGTGTTTACTCTGGATTTTACATCATACGCCAGCGAATCTGTTACGCCATAAATTACACCTGATGTTCCGGCTGTAGCTGCCACTTCTCCCGGCTCCAGCACATTTAATGAGAGTGCATTGTTTGGCTGATCACCTGCTTTGTAAGCAACAATAACTTTATCGCTTAATTGTAATGATGCTGCTATCTCTGCTTTAATTACTCCATGATTACTGAACACATCTTTTACTGCAGGAATTAATGATGCATCAATGCCATAATGATTCAATACATCTGCTGACAGTGTTTCATTTTTAAAATCCCAAAATATACCTTCTGATAAAGATGAAATAGAAGTGGAAATTTCGCCGGTTAATTTCATAGCAATAAAATCACCGGGCAGCATTATCTTATCAATCCTGCTGTATAGTTCGGGTTCATTTTGTTTTACCCATGCCAGTTTAGAGGCTGTAAAATTTCCAGGAGAGTTTAATAAATGTGATAAACTTTTTTCATGGCCGATGGCATCAAAAGCTTTGTTGCCAATTTCAACAGCACGACTGTCGCACCAAATAATACTGTCACGTAATACTGTTTGGTTTTTATCCACCACTACCAAACCATGCATTTGGTAGCTGATGCCAATAGCTTTTATATCAGCCGGATTATATTTGTTTTGCGCATGTACTTTTGATATTACCTGTTGTACATTATACCACCATTGTTCGGGTGATTGTTCGGCCCAGCCAGGCTGTTTGGCGGTAACAGCCATTTCTTCTTCTGGATATTGTGCGGATACCAATACTTTGCCCGTAGCTGCATCAGTTACTGATACTTTAACCGAGCTGGTTCCCAAATCCATTCCCAATAATAACATGCTGAAAAATTACTTTGTAAACAATCGTATTGAAGACACAAATTTTTATTTTTACACGCTTTTAAGCAACCGCTATTTTTTAAAGAAAATATGCTATCTTATCAATTTAGTGTAAATTACTGCTTTTATTTTGATAAGATAACGGCTTTTTATGAAAACCCTCATTCAGAAAATACATGTAGAAGAACAATACTCTTTTGCCTGCCGCCAATACCGTACCCCTGATTTTGAAACCAGCTGGCATAAACATGAAGAGTGTGAACTGATTTTGATAACCGAAGGGCATGGCACTGCTATGATTGGAGATTATGTAGGTGATTACCAAATAGGCGATGTGTATTTTATTGCAGGCAATATTCCGCACTCGTTTCGTAAGCGGCACCATAAAATGACTGGTGACGCTATCGCAGCTCATTTTAAAACGGATGTTTTCGGCGGGTCTTTTTTTCAGCTGCCGGAAATAAAACACATGAACAGTTTTTTAACCCGGAATGATGCCATACTGCTGCAACG
>JAGVCC010000082.1 GCA_020059395.1 Chitinophagales bacterium
AAACTTGTAATACAAGATGACAGTGTGAAAAGAATTTTTGTTGATGGTGGGTTTAGCAAAAATGCAATTTATATGCACTTGCTTGCAGTTGCATTTCCGAATATGGAGGTGTATGCAGCCAGCGTGGCGCAGGCAACTGCGGTTGGTGCTGCTTTAGCCATACATAAGCATTGGAACACTAAACCTTTACCTGCTGATATTATTGATTTAAAATTTTACGCAAAACCAGCAGCACTGTAATGAATGTTGGATTATTTATACCATGCTATGTAAACCAGTTTTATCCGCAGGTAGCTATTGCCACCTTGCAACTGCTGGAAAAATATAATTGCACTGTACATTATCCTTTAAACCAAACCTGCTGCGGCCAGCCCATGGCCAACTCCGGCTACGAAAAATTAGGACAGCAGTGCAATGAACTAATTACAGAAAGTTTTGTAGCATACGATTATATTGTTTGCCCATCGGGCAGCTGCACTTTACATATAAAAGACCATTTGCACAGCGAAAAAAATGATAACGCCGCACAGGGCATTCGTAAAAAAATATACGAGCTGGCAGAGTTTATGGTGGATGTATTGAAAGTGGAAAATATCGACGCATCGTTTCCATACAAAGTTGGAGTACACCAAAGTTGCCACGGACAGCGTGGTTTAAATGTATCACAAATGAGTGAACTGGTGGCAGCACCTTTTTCTAAAACAGATGCGCTGTTGAAAAAAGTAAAAGGACTGGAGTTAGTTCAGTTAGACAGAGTGGATGAGTGCTGTGGTTTTGGTGGCACCTTTTGTGTAGTGGAAGAAGCCGTGAGTGTGCGTATGGGGCAAGACCGTGTGGCAGACCATGAAAAAAATAATGTAGAGGTAATTACAGGCGGCGACATGAGCTGCCTGATGCATATGGAAGGTATTTTAAAAAGAAAGAAAAGTAATGTGGCGATAAAGCATATTGCGGAGATATTGAATGGGGAGCCCATCCTATCCTTCCCTGAGGGAAGGGAAAAGGGTAAGAGCTTAGCGGAGATTGATGATGTGATTTTAAGCCCCGAAGGGGCGTAATATTAATAGCCCGGGGTGAAACCCCGGGAATAGAATAAAAAATGATTAAGCCCTGAAGGGGCGTAATAATAAAGCAAAGTATAATTAAAGTTCAATAAAGGTTTATTGTACAAGAGTGCGACGCCAATGAAGCTGAATATTGATTAACTGCTGGTAACAAAAAACTAAAAATGTCTGTAACAAATGCAAAACATCCGGAGTTAGCTGCTGCTTTTAATAAAGATGCGGCACGTGTGGGCTGGCATGATGAAACACTGTGGTGGATAAGGCAGAAAAGAGATAAAGCCGCATGGACTTTACCCGAATGGGAGGAGCTGAGAGAAACAGCATCGCAAATAAAATTAAACACCCTAAGTAATTTAAGCGAATACTTAACAGCGTTTGAAAAAAACGCTTTGGCAAATGGCGCTATTGTGCATTGGGCGGCAGATGCAAAAGAACATAATGAAATTGTACATAAAATTTTACAGCAGCATAAAGTAACGCAGCTGGTAAAAAGTAAATCCATGCTTACGGAAGAGTGTGGGCTGAATGATTACTTAGCTGCAAACGGAGTGGATGTGGTGGATACAGATTTAGGCGAACGTATTGTGCAATTGGCAAATGAGCACCCCAGCCATATAGTATTGCCTTGTATACATTGGAAGAAGGAAGAAATAGGAGAGCTGTTTCATCAGCATTTAAACACACCTAAAGGCAATGCAGACCCACAGTTTTTAACAGAGGCTGCAAGAATACACTTGCGTGAAAAATTTTTAACAAGAAAAGTTGCTATTACCGGTGTAAACTTCGCCATTGCAGAAACAGGAGAGTTTGTAGTAAGCACCAACGAAGGCAATGCAGATATGGGCGCACATTTAGCGGAGGTGCATATTGCCTGCATGGGCATAGAAAAATTAATTCCGCAGCGCAAGCATTTGGGAGTTTTTTTACGGTTGCTTGCCCGCAGTGCAACGGGGCAACCGGTAACTACTTATAACAGTCATTTTAAAACGCCCAATAAAAATCAGCAGCTGCATATTATTTTAGTAGATAACGGACGGAGTGTACAGCTGGGCAGAGAAGATTTTAGAAATTCATTAAAGTGTATTCGTTGCGGTGCCTGTTTCAACACCTGTCCTGTTTACAGAAGAAGTGGCGGACATAGTTATCACACTGCAGTGGCTGGTCCTATTGGTTCTATACTGGCACCAAATTTTGACATGAAGAAAAATGCAGACTTACCATTTGCATCAACTCTATGCGGCAGTTGCACCAATGTATGCCCGGTAAAAATTGATATTCATAACCAATTATACAAATGGCGGCAGGTGTTAACAGAAGAAGGTCATTCCCCGAAAACAAAAACACTTGCCATGAAGTTGATGGCTTTTGTGTTGAGCAAACCTGCGGCGTTTAATTTGGGTGGAAAGGTGGGCCGAAAAGTAATGCGGTGGTTTCCTTTTTTAGTAAACAATAAATTAAACCCCTGGTACAAACAAAGGGATATGCCGGTACCACCCAAACAATCATTTACAGAGTGGTATAAGAAAAATAAAAAATGAGCAGCAGGGAAAAAATATTAAACGCCGTAAAAAAAAATCAGCCTGCACTGGAGCCATTGCCAGATGTGGCAGCAATAAATGCTATTCAGTTTGATGATGTGTTTGCACAATTTGGCACTGTATTAAAAAACATTGGCGGCAATGTTGTGGAAGTAAATGATTTAAATAAAGTAAGCCAGTATGTGCAGCATACTTTTAATGGTGCACAAAACTGTATTACCACGATAGCGGATTTAACCGGTGTTAGCCAACTGAACATACAGGAGGATGCCCATGCATTGCAAAATGTGGAGCTGGCTGTTATAAATGCGCAATTTGCTGTGGCAGAAAATGGGGCTGTATGGATTACAGAAGAACAATATAAATTAAGGGTACTGCCTTTTATTTGCAACCACCTGGCAGTTATTATTCATAAAAACAATATTGTAAATACCATGCATCAGGCGTATGATTTGATACAAAATGCCGATTATGGCTTTGGTGTTTTCATTGCAGGGCCTTCAAAAACGGCAGATATTGAACAATCGTTGGTGCTGGGCGCACATGGGCCAAAAAGCATGACGGTATTTGTGCTTTAAAGAAAACCGTTTTCAACTTTTTGTAGTTATCAACAAACAGTGCAAAAGCCCCAATAATCAGTGTTTCAGCAGGATGCCACAGGATAGTGTTACAGCATTTTATGTAGAATTTGGTAGCTGAAATTATAATATGCGTTGTTAAACCATCCATATCAAAAATTTCCCAAAACTGGTTCACACTGCTATATGAAAAATAATTACACTCCACGGTCAATCAGCCTGTTTATACTAACAGGGCTTTTTCTTAATTTTTATTGACGGATTTTTCTGTAATTTTTTTATAAAGCAATGTGTTTTTTGAATTAATTATTTCAAAGCAACACGTTATATGTACACAACAGTTACCCGTTTTTTATGTGTGGTTATTGCTGCTGCAGCATTTACTTCCTGTAAAAAGAAATTTGATGATTTTTATGCCCGGCCCGACAACCTAGCATTACCTATTTACCAGCAACTTGAAAATGCCGGCAATTTTAAAAACTTTACCACGCTTATTGAAAAGGCGGGCTATAAGGCCACTTTGAGTGCTGCAGGTTACTGGACAATATTTGCACCAACCGATTCTGCATTTGATGCAGATACTGAGTTTAAGGCATACTTGCAAAGCAAGGGTTTTAGCAGTGTAGGAGCTGTTGATTCAACCACTGCACAGGCTGTTGTAAAATATCTTTTAGTGTATAATGCTTTTGAAAAAGGCAGGATAGATGATTACCAGTCACCGCTAGGTTGGGTACCCAACAATGCGTTTAAGCGCCGCACTGCTTTGTACGCCGGTTTTTATAACGATACCGATTATTTAAATGCGCCTTATAAAGCGATTCAGAGTAACCGTAACAATACCGGAGCAGTAAACAGTTATTTTGTACTTGCCGATAATAACAATAAATACATCCCATATTTTACAGATACTTTTTTTAATACTAAAGGATTACCTGCTTCTGATTATACCTATTTCTATCCAGGCACTACTTTTAGCGGTTTTAACGTGGCCAATGCAAAAGTTACCACAAAAGATATACAGGCCGAAAATGGTGTAATACATATTATTGACAGAGTGGTGCCGCCTTTACAAAGTATTGATGAATTTTTACGCAATAAGCCTCAGTACAGTTTATTTCGCAGCATACTGGAGCGCTTTATGGTATTGTTTGTAAAAAATAACGAGGCCACCAGAAAATATCAGGTACTTAACGGTGGAAGTGCCGATGTAATGGTGAAAGTATATTCTAACCTGCTGGCCTTTTCTCCCAATAACGAAAACTATTTTAAACTGCAAGATAATGATGGGCAGCGTGATGGCTGGACGATGTTTGTACCCACTAATGATTCATTAAGCAAGTACATAAACACAGTGGTGCTGCAGCAATATCCTTCAATTAATTCATTGCCCATAAGCATTATTGCAGATTTATTAAATGCACACATGTGGCAAAGTACAGTATGGCCAAGTAAATTCAGCAGCTCTTATAATTTTTTAGGCGAACCTGCTAAGATGAATGCTGCAACAGATATTGTTGAAAAGAAAATATTGAGTAATGGATTTTTCTACGGCACTAAGAAAGTTAATGAACCTAATGTATTCTCTACAGTGTATGGTAAAGCATATTTAGACCCACGCTACACCATGATGACCCGTTTGCTGGATATGGAAGTAAAGAGTACCATTACAAACCCTAATGTAAAATACACGTTGTTTTTAATGAGCGATGCGGTGCTGGCGGCAAAAGGTTACACTTATAATTCTGGCTCCAACTCATGGAGTTTTGGGGCAGTAACCAACGACAGTATCAGGCTTAATTTGCTGCGCATGGTATATTCTGGCATCATTGAAACGCCTAGTAACGAGCTGGATAATATTGGCACAGCCGGTTTCAGAGGTATTATTACTTCTTACGGCGGCGAGTGCATTAAGTATGATGGTAACAGAGTAATCACCGGCGGCTCTCAGGAAAGAAATGTGACCGTAACCATTGACAGTGTACGTAAAGTGTTGAATGGTCAGGTGGTTTACATCAACGATTTAATGTATTTTCCTTACGCCAATGTAGGTCGTAACCTTTCTGCACTGGGTACGCCAGCAACATCAGAGTTTAACTTTTTTTGGCGTTATCTCAGTAATGCAACAATATACAACGCCACCACTTTTGATATTACAGGTTTAACCCCAGGCTCTTTTTATACTGTTTTTGTGCCTCGAAATTCAGCCATTGTACAGGCCGTAAATGATGGGATACTGCCCGGCACGGCCGGTGTGCCCAACTTTGCACCCACATTAATTGCAGACAGGGTTAAGGTAGAGAACTTCCTCAACTATCATATTTTGGATAAACGAACCATCATACCAAATGGTTTAGATATTGGCTCTTACCCATCGTTGCTGCGTAATGCCGTAGGCGACCCTGTTACATTCTCAGTATTATACCCTGGTGGTATATTTGAGCTTACAGATGCAAACGGAAGAAAAGCAAGGTTGGTAAATGCGTTAAGCAATAACTTAAGCAACCGTACTGTAATACATCTTACTGATAATTATTTAAGATATTAATAAGCCCTTTTAAAAAGCTAACAAAAAAGTTTAGAATGAAAATATTATTTGCAAAAATCAGTTG
>JAGVCC010000255.1 GCA_020059395.1 Chitinophagales bacterium
GCTGTGGTGTTAAATATGCCTTCCAGCAGCAGGTAGTAAATAACAATTGCGGGTATTTCTATCAGATATAATAGCGCAGGGCTGTCGGTAATATCATAAGAGTTATTTAAAGAGTAATTTCTTATTGAAAAATAACCTGACAAACCCCAAAAAACTGTATAGGTTATTATTGCCCCGTCAATTAAACGGTTGGCAAAGCGCAAACCGCCTGAAGCAGGTACAAATTGCCCCACTTTATTTTCATCCTGACCGAAGTATGTTATTTTGGGAAGCCTTCTCTTTCCTGTATACCACAAGCCAATAACACTGCTGGCAAATAGTATTAAGGCAGAGAATATGCCCGTATAAAACTGCCAGGAATTTGCCAAAGAAAGTCCCCTTAAGTTTTCGGGCCAATTTAAAAGCATATTATAGTAATAAAAAATTAAAAAAGGGAACCCAAATACCTGGTAACACATAAACATACGCAGCAATCCGCTTTTTTTGTAGCCCGACGTTAAAAAAAGTAAAAGGCCGGTTATTCCAATAATTAAGGGAATGGTGTATAAAAGATTTGTAAAATTTAAAAAAGAACTTCGGAATAAGTACAGGATATGGTTGCATAGTGAGAAAAAAAACACAGCCCCTAGAGCAATGCTGATACCTGTATACACTTTTTGATGCTCCATCTTTTTCATCAAAGAAAACAAATTTTTAATGAAAAAACAGCAAATAAGAGGCAGGGAAAATTTTATCAAACAAACAAGATTTTTTACCACACATTTTTGGGTATTGTTGGGGAAAAATCCGCAAACGCAGCACCACAGGGGGTTAATTGATTTTTCCACCGTTTTTGTTCACAACTGTTAATATCTAAAAGTTTGATTGTTGCCCTACAACAAATATTTTCGTTGGCTTAACATTTACTTAACCCACACAAGCACTACGTTATATGTCAAAAAAGAAATCAAATATCCAGGCGCTGCAGTTTAGCCGCCAGTTTACAAAAGATGGTGTTAGTCCGTACGATATGTTTGAGTATGATTACCGTACATCTGTAATTAAAAACCCCACTGGCGAAGTGGTGTTTCAGATGGATAATGTGGAAGTGCCCAAACAATGGAGCCAGATAGCAACCGATATTCTTGCACAAAAATATTTTAGAAAGGCAGGCGTGCCACAACCAGACGGCAGCACCGGCAGAGAAACCACCGTTAAGCAGGTGGCCCACCGCATGGCGCATTGCTGGAGAGTATGGGGCGAACGTTATGATTACTTTGCTACCGAAAACGATGCTCAAGTATTTTATGATGAACTGGTGTATAGCATTTTAAATCAGGCCTGCGTTCCTAACAGTCCGCAGTGGTTTAACACCGGCCTGCATGAAGTGTATGGCATTACCGGTAAGCCACAGGGCCATTATTATGTAGACGCAAAAGATGGCCAGCTAAAAAAATCGGCCAATGCATATGAAAGGCCACAGCCACATGCCTGCTTTATATTAAGTGTGGATGATGATTTAGTAAATGATGGCGGTATCATGGATTTGTGGGTACGTGAAGCAAGAATATTTAAATACGGAAGTGGTGTGGGTACCAACTTTAGCAGCATACGTGGCGAAGGCGAAAAATTAAGCGGCGGCGGTACCAGCAGCGGCTTAATGAGCTTTTTAAAAATTGGCGACCGGGCTGCAGGCGCTATTAAAAGCGGCGGCACTACCCGCCGTGCAGCTAAAATGGTGTGCCTTGATTTAGACCACCCGGAAATTGTAGAATTTGTAAACTGGAAAGTAAACGAAGAAGATAAAGTGGCTGCTTTAATTGCTGCAGGTTATGCAAGCGATTATGAAGGTGAAGCTTACCGCACTGTAAGCGGACAAAACAGCAACAACTCGGTTCGTATCCCCAACGAATTTTTTAATGTACTGGATGCAGACGGCGACTGGGAATTAAAAGGCCGCAGCGATGGCCGCACCATGCGCAAGGTAAAGGCAAGAGAATTGTGGAACCAGATTAACTATGCAGCATGGCGCTGTGCAGACCCCGGAACACAGTACGATACCACTATTAATGAGTGGCACACATGCCCCGAAGGCGGCCCAATACGTGCCAGCAATCCTTGCAGCGAATACATGTTTTTAGACAACACTGCATGTAACCTTGCCAGCATTAACCTGCGTAAGTTTTTTGATGAAAACACTAATGTGCTGGATGTTGCTGGTATTGAGTACACCAGCAGGTTATGGACAGTGGTGCTGGAAGTATCTGTATTAATGGCGCAGTTCCCCAGCAAAGAAGTAGCACAGCTTAGTTACGATTACAGAACATTAGGTTTAGGCTATGCTAACCTTGGCTCTGTATTAATGCTTAGTGGTATTGCTTATGATAGTGAAGAAGCAAGAGGCATTGCCGGCGCTGTAACCGCTATTATGACTGGTATTGCTTACAAAACATCGGCAGAAATGGCCGGCTTCCTGGGTGCATTTGATAAATATGAAGAAAACAAACAGCACATGTTACGTGTAATGCGTAACCACCGTGCTGCTGCATACGATGCTTCTGAAGCATACGAAGGCATACAA
>JAGVCC010000177.1 GCA_020059395.1 Chitinophagales bacterium
AGTAACTTTAAAAGAACTGAATGCAGATGGCGGCATTACAGGCAATGAATTTGTAATTCAGTTTTTAACTGACTTGCTGAATAAAAATGTAGCCACTATTGGTATGCCGGATGTATCGGCATTAGGTGCTGCATATTTAGCCGGCCTGAAAGTTGGTGTGTATGAAAGTATTGATGCGTTGAAAAAACTACATACCGAAAAGAAAATATTTTTACCTGCCGTAGATACAATAAAAGCAAATGAAAGTTATAACGGCTGGATGAAAGCAATTAAAAACTAATGAAGAAATTTCAAACATACTTTGTGCTCCTTTGTGCCTTTTTGCCTTTGTGGTTCAATTCCTTTGCACAAACAAAACCTCTCATCCTAAAACAATCTTCCTTCAAACATTATGTTGACTATTTCAACACAATGGAAACTCCCAACATAGAGCAAGCCATCCCCAATGCACAAAGCTGGAACTGGATGCAAAAAAACATTCCCCTCTTTGAATGTCCGCAGCAAAATTTTGAAGAAATATTTTATTACCGCTGGTGGACGTTACGTAAGCATATTAAGAAAACAGAAAAGGGTTTTGTATTTACCGAGTTTTTGGTGCAACGCAGCTATGCAGATAAATACAACTTAATTTCAAGCGGTCTTGGCCATCATATTTATGAAAGCCGTTGGTTGCATGATAAAAAGTACATGGATGATAACCTGCATGTTTGGTATCGTGGCAATAATGATAAGCCGATGAACAAACTGCGATTTTACAGCGGTTGGAATGAAGATGCTATTTATAATCGCTATTTAGTGAATGCTGATAAAAAATTTGTTGTGAATTTGTTGCCTGATTTAGAAACAAATTATGCTGCATGGGAAAAAGAAAGAAAAAGTGACAACGGATTGTTCTGGCAATTTGATGTAAGAGATGCGATGGAAGAAACCATCAGCGGCGGACGAAAAGAAAAAAATCCAAGACCGAGTATCAATAGCTATATGTTTGGTAATGCTATGGCACTGGATAAAATAAATTTGTTGATTGGTAACGGAAGAAAGGGATTTGAGTATCGCTCCAAAGCTGATTCAATAAAAAATCTTGTTCAATCAAAATTATGGAACAACAATCACTCTTTCTTTGAAGTAAGAAAGGAACAAGGTGATACAATAGCTAACGTAAAAGAAGAAATAGGTTTTATTCCGTGGTATTTTAATATGCCTGATAGTAATTACAGTATTGCATGGAAAAGTTTAACCGATACCAAAACATTTTGTGCACCGTTTGGTATTACAACCGCAGATAGAAGCCATCCATTATTCCGCACACATGGCTGCTGCAAATGCGAATGGGATGGTGCTGTATGGCCTTTCGCCACCTCACAAACATTAACTGCCATGGCTAATTTGCTGAATAATTACAAACAGAATTATGTGGCAGATTCTAATTATTTTTCTTTGTTAAATACTTATGTAGAATCACAATATTATCGTGGCCGTCCCTACATTGGTGAATACTTAGATGAAAAAACTGGTTACTGGTTAAAAGGCGATGAAGAACGCAGCCGTTATTACAATCACTCTACGTTTAATGATTTAATAATAACAGGCTTGGTAGGCTTACGACCAAGAGCTGATGATGTAATAGAAGTAAACCCTTTAGTCCCAGCTAATAAATGGGACTGGTTTTGTTTGGACAATGTTTTGTATCATGGAAAAATAGTTACAATAGTGTGGGATAAGACTGGATTGAAGTATAAGAAGGGAAAAGGTTTGAGTGTGTGGGTGAATGGGAAGAGAGTAGCATCAAGTTTAGTGTTGAAAAAATTAGTGGTAAAATGTAAAAAAATGAACCACATAAGAAACAAAAGTACTTGAGTTTTTTCTTATGTTTCTTATATGCCTTATGTGGTTCAAAAAAAGTTGAACAAAGAATAGAACGATAAAGTGAGATTGTTTCTTTCCTTTTGCTAAAAGAAAAGAACAACAGTCCGCCACGGCGGACACAACGATGATGCCATAAAAAACTGAAGCTGGTAACAAAAAATAAATTTTAGTCAGAGCAATGCTGAAACAATTACGATATCTCTTACTCATAACTCATAACTTATTACTTATAACTGCTTTTGCTCAGCAGACAGAAAAAGTATACCTCTCCGGCACAGGAAGCGATAACACCAAGCAATGGGAGTTTATGTGTACGGGTGGAATGAATGCAAATCAATGGAAAAAAATTGCAGTGCCTAGTTGCTGGGAATTACAAGGTTTTGGTAAATACGATTATGGATTTGCAAAAGACAGTGTGAGGGGAAAAGAAAAAGGTTTGTACAAACACCGCTTTAATGTGCCTGCATCGTGGAAAGGCAAAGTAATCAATATAGTTTTTGAAGGAGTAATGACGGATGCAGAAGTGAAAGTGAATGGGAAGCTGGCAGGTGAAGTGCATCAAGGAGCTTTCTATGCGTTTAAATATGATATAACAAAGCTGCTGCAATACGGTAAAGAAAATTTATTGGAAGTAACAGTGGCAAAACATTCCGCTAATCAATCGGTGAATGAAGCGGAACGCAAAGCAGACTTCTGGATTTTTGGTGGCATCTTCAGGCCGGTGTGGCTGGAAGTGTTGCCTGTTTCTTATATTCAGCAAATTAACATCAATGCAAAAGCCGATGGCGGTTTTATTGCTTCTTTACAAACAAATAGCACTATTGTAGATAATGCTACTTTGCAAATTATTTCGAATGATGGAAAAGTAATTGGTGGCGATAAATTTGATGAGGTTGCATTGGGCAGCAATGGGAAAAGAGATTTTGAGTTTGCAAATCGGTTTTTTAATTATAAAACTTGGAGTTCAGAAGAACCTAATTTGTATACTGCTATATTTTCAATTTTTAGCAAGGGTAAACTACTTCACACAGTTTCCAAAAAATTCGGTTTCCGCACTGTTGAACTCAAACAAAGAGATGGCATTTATGTCAACGGGGTGAAAATAAAATTCAAAGGAGTGAACCGTCATTCCTTTCGTCCGGAAACTGGCAGAACAACCAGCAAACAAATTAGTATTGAAGATGTGATGCTGATAAAGGACATGAACATGAATGCAGTTCGTATGAGCCACTATCCACCCGACGACCATTTTTTAGAAGTGTGTGATTCACTCGGTTTGTTTGTAATGGATGAACTGGCTGGCTGGCATGGTAACTACGATACCAAAACAGGAACAAAGTTGTTGAAAGAAATGATTGACCATGATGCCAATCATCCTTCTATTGTTATGTGGGCAAATGGAAACGAGGGGGGACACAATTTTGAATTGGATAGTTTATTTACTCAGTTTGATATGCAGCATCGTCCTGTCATTCATCCATGGCAATTATTTAATGGTGTGGAAACGCAGCATTACAGAGAATACAATTACGGCATTGGCAATTATGAATACGGAAGAGAAATTGTTATGCCCACCGAATTTTTACATGGCCAATTTGATGGCGGCCACGGTGCAGGGCTGGAAGATTACTGGGAGAAAATGTGGCACAATCCATTAAGTGCCGGTGGCTTTTTATGGGACTTTGCAGACAATGCAGTAGTGCGAAATGATAAAAATGATTCTCTCGATACAGATAAACACCGTGCTGCTGATGGAATACTCGGGCCACATATGGAAAAGGAAGGAAGCTACTATGCGATAAAAGAAATATGGAGTCCGGTATATTTTGAACGTAAAGAAATTACTCCGGTCTTTGATGGTAAGTTGAATATGGAAAACCGCTATCATTTTACCAATGTCAACACTTGCAGTTTTAGCTGGCAATTAAAATATTGGGAATATGATTCGCTGGCATTTCTTGATGGGAAAGCACCATCGCCTAATATTAAACCTGGCGATAAAGGAGTCCTTAAAATAAATTTACCTGACAAATGGCAAGATTTTGATGTATTATATGTAACTGCAAAAGATGCTTACGGTAAGGAGATTTTTACATGGAGTTTTCCAATAAGCAGCCCAAGGAAGGTTAGCAACAGGATGATTGTAAAATCAGAGAATGCAAAAGTTAATGTACCACTTGCTGACACTACAGCAATTATTTTAAACGTAAAAGATGTAACGTTAATCTTTAATGAGCATAATGGTATACTTACTTATGTAAAAAATAAAAACGGCTTATTGCCTTTTAACAATGGCCCAATAGTACAAGAAGGAACAAATAACTTTAAAGGAATAAAAAAATACTGGGAAGGCGATAAATACATCATCGAATCAATCTACGAAAAAAAAGATAGTTACAACACCTTAAAATGGACGGTATATCCATCCGGTTGGATACAGTTGCAGGTAAATTATTTTCCCGGCGCATACCACACCAGTTTCGCCGGAGTTAATTTTTCTTTTCCTGAGAATGAAATCAAGTCAGTTACCTACATGGGCAACGGCCCTTACCGTGTTTGGAAAAACCGAATGAAAGGTAACCGATTTGGTGTGTGGAATAAAGCATACAACAATACAGAAACAGGCGAGGCGCCGTGGGTGTATCCTGAGTTCAAAGGCTATCATTCCAATTTTTATGGTGGATACTTCTTTACAAAAAACAACCGCTTTACAGTAGCAACAGAAACAGAAGATTTATTTCTTCGCCTCTTTACTCCTGCATGGAAAACCGACCAGTGGCATAATTACGAACCGCTGTTTCCCAGTGGAGATATTTCTTTTATGCAAGGCATCAGCAGCATTGGCAGTAAAACACAGCGTAACGAAACTACCGGCCCTATGGGTTTGAAAAATATTTTTTACGATTACGAAAAAGAAAAAGACCGGGCATTGAAAATAGTGCTGTGGTTTAATTTTTCGGCAGAATAAAACTAATTTCAATTTTCAATACGAGTTGAGTTAATTGGGAATTAGGCATAATACAAAATCTAATTAGTCCGACACTGTCGAGCTAATTAACTAATTAATAAAAAATGCTTTTAAAAAATTACAAAATTGCCATTAAGGAATTAAAGGCAATGATTCTTGAAAGCCGTTATAGGGCGGCAGCATTAGCTAATAGAGAATTACTAATGTTATATTTTTCTGTTGGAAAATACATTTCTGAAAAAGCAAGTAACGAAAGTTGGGGAGCTAAAGTAATTCAACAGCTATCTGTTGATTTGCAAAATGAATTACCCGGATTAAGAGGCTTTTCATCAACAAATTTAAAAAGGATGCGGTGGTTTTATGAAGAATGGGCGCCGTATTTTATAATTGGTCCGTCGCCGACGGACCAATTGCCATCTTCTGTAAATTCAAGAAAAAATAAACAAAAGACTAACCCAAAAAATGCAGTTCTTGTAATTGGTCCGTCGGCGACGGACCAATTAGGCGATAGTTTTTTTTTATTAAGTTTTACACATCATTCCGTGCTGCTATCTGCTGTAAAGCCCTTAGCCGAAAGATTGTTTTACATCAATCAATCTGCAAAAAATTATTGGAGTGTAGATAATTTAGAACATCAAATTGCATCAAAGCTTTTTAAAAAACAAGGCAAACTCCCCAACAATTTCAGCAAAGCAATATCCAACGATGCACTAAGAGAAAAAGCACTGCAAACATTTAAGGACGAATACTTGCTCGACTTTATCAACATCGAAAACCCCGACACTGCCGATGAAAAAGAAATAGAAAATGAAGTAGTAAGAAGTATTCGAAAATTTATTTTATCCATTGGTACCGACTTTGCTTTTATTGGAAATCAATATCGGTTAGAAGTGGAAGATGAAGAATATTTTGTTGACCTATTATTTTATAACCGCCGCTTACAAAGTCTCGTAGCTTTCGAATTAAAGAAAGGAAAATTTAAATCGGAATATCTCGGTAAAATGAATTTTTATTTATCCGCCTTAGATGAAATGGTAAAACAGCCGCATGAAAATCCTTCTATCGGCATTATACTTTGCAAAAGCAAAACAGATAAAGTGGTGGAGTTTTCTTTCAGAGATTTTAGCAAAGCAATGGGTGTTGCCACATACAAAACAAGCAAAGAGTTACCAGCAAAATACAAAGGCATTTTACCTGATGCTAAAACATTGAAAAAATTATTAGGCTAAACATGATGAGAAAATATTTATTATACCAGCTTCAGTTTTTCATGGCAGCATCGTTGTGTTACTCACTTCGTCGTCCGGTAATTCTATTCAGCAAATTCAAAATTCAAAATTCAAAATTTAAAAGGTTCTCTATTTTTTACCTTTCACTTTTCACTTTTCACTTTTCATATGCACAGGTAGCAGTAACCAACCTGCGTTGCGAAATGCTGCTAAACCCTTTGGGTATTGATGTGCTGCAACCAAGGCTTAGTTGGCAATTGGAAAGTAAGCAACGCAATGTGGTACAGCAATCCTATCAAATTTTTGTTAGCAGCAGTTTACAAAAACTGCAATCAAATATTGCTGACGTTTGGAATTCCGGCAACATCAATTCTTCACAATCAGCGCAGGTATATTATGCAGGCACCGCATTACAATCGGCCACCACTTATTACTGGAAAGTAAAATCAGTTAGTACTAAAGGAACAGCAAACAGTACCTCAGCTTTTTTTTCAACAGGGTTATTAAATGAAGCAGATTGGAAAGCCAAATGGATTGGCTACGATAAAGCCTCTGCATGGGACAGTATTACACAATGGAGCCGCTTAAGTGCAAGGTATCTAAGAAAAGAATTTCAAAACACATCAGCAGTAAAAAGAGCAACGGTTTATATCTCCGGTTTAGGTATGTATGAATTGTTTATTAATGGAAAAAAAATAGGCGACCAAGTGTTGGCGCCCAACCCAACAGACTATCGCAAATCTTATTTCTACAACACACATGATGTAACTGCACAGATTAAAGCTGGTAGAAATGCTATAGCAACTACACTTGGTAATGGCCGCTTCTTCACCATGCGGCAGAATTACAAAACACAAAAGCATAACACATTCGGTTACCCCAAATTATTATTACAATTAGAAATTGAATACGTTGACGGCAAAAAACAAATTGTAACGAGTGATGAAAGCTGGAAACTAAATGTAGATGGCCCAATAAGAACCAACAACGAGTATGATGGAGAAGAGTATGACGCTACGAAGGAATTTAATAGTTGGACTAATGCAGGATTTAACGATGCTAAATGGATACAACCAGAGTTAGTACAAGCTCCTGCAGGAAAATTAATAGCGCAGATGAGTGAACCAATGAAAGTGATGCAGACCATAAAACCTGTTGCTATTAAAAAATTACTAAGCGGTAACTATATAATTGACATGGGCCAAAATTTTGCCGGTTGGATAAAACTAAAAAATATTAAAGGCAAGAAGGGAGACAATATAAAACTTCGTTTTGCTGAAAGCTTACAAACTAATGGTGAAATATTTGTTGCCAACCTAAGAGATGCAAAGGTTACAGATATATACACATTTGGCAATACTCCTTTAGGGGATATGGGTTGGGAGCCATCGTTCGTCTATCATGGTTTTCGGTATGTAGAAGTAAGCGGCTTTTCCGGCTCACTTGCTCTGAATAATTTTGAAGGTAAATTGGTGTATGATGCATTGGAGACAACAGGTTCATTTCAATCATCCAACACCACATTAAACGCCGTGTATAAAAATGCCTGGTGGGGCATTGCTTCCAACTATAAAGGAATGCCGGTTGATTGTCCGCAACGGAATGAACGGCAGCCATGGCTGGGCGACAGAGTAATTGGCGCCATGGGAGAAAGTTATTTGTTTGGCAATGCAAAACTCTATGCCAAATGGATGGATGATATTCAGCAATCGCAAACTGAAGAAGGTTCTATTCCGGATGTGGCTCCAGCATTCTGGAATTATTACAGCGATGATGTAACCTGGCCTGCCGCATTTATAACTATCAGTAATCATTTGTACAATCAGTATGGTGATATAAAACCTATCCAGAAAAATTATGCATCCATGAAAAAATGGATGTGGTATATGAGGGATAAGTTTTTGGTGAATAATATAATGACAAGAGATAAGTATGGCGATTGGTGTGTGCCGCCGGAAAGTTTAGAACTGATTCATGCAAAAGACAGTAGCCGCTTAACAGATGGTAAATTAATTGCCTCTGCGTATTATTACAAATTGCTTTCTTACATGCAGCGGTTTGCAAAGCTCACTGGCAATGATGCAGATGTAAATGAATATGGAACACTTGCTGAAAAAATGAGAGTTGCCTTTCAGGAGAAATTTTATAATGCAGGTAAATTCAATTATTCTAATAACACAGTTACTGCAAACTTACTGCCCTTGTATTTTGGTATTTGCCCTGATTCATTAAAAGAAAAAGTGTTTAATAATATTTACAACAAAATAAAAATTGAAAGTAAAGGCCACACCAGCACAGGATTAATTGGCACACAATATTTGTTCCGTGGCTTATCAGAGTACGGACAAAATGAATTGGCTTATACATTTGCATCTAATAATACATATCCCAGTTATGGCTACATGATTGCTAATGGCGCCACTACAATTTGGGAATTGTGGAATGGCAACACCGCCAACCCCGGCATGAATAGCCAGAACCATGTAATGATGCTGGGTGATTTATTGATATGGTACTATGAAAATTTAGCAGGCATACGCAGCGATAAAACAGCAGTGGGGTTTAAGAAAATAATTATGAAGCCATCTATTCCTGCCGGGCTTGATTTTGTAAAAGCATCGTACAAAAGTTTACACGGTCTTATTAAAAGCGAATGGAAAAATAGTATCTCTACATTTGAATGGAACATTACTATCCCAGCAAATACTACGGCAACAATTCATATACCAGCTACCAATGCAGATGAAATAACCGAGAGCGGAAAATCAATTGCAGGTAACACTAATGTTAAATTTATAAAAATGGATAAAGGGGCTGCCGTGTTTGAAATTTCATCCGGTTCTTATTCATTTATCCGAAATAAAAAATGGAAGAAAGGAATTGTAAAAGATGAATTTATTTTTGAAAGGGCAGCTTTTCCTGAAAGTCATGCCGCTACTATTGCAGAAACATCAGATGGATTAATTGCCGCTTGGTTTGGCGGAACAAAAGAAGGAAACAAAGATGTTTGTATTTGGACAAGTCATTTGGTAAATAATAAGTGGACAGTACCAGAGAAAGTAGCAGACGGTATCATCAATGATACGTTGCGTTATCCTTGTTACAACCCCGTTTTATTTTATGCACCCAATAAAGAGTTGTTGTTGTTCTATAAAATTGGCCCCAATGTAGCAGGCTGGAAGGGCTACATGAAACGAAGTAAAGACAATGGTAAAACTTGGAGTGCAAGAGAAGATTTACCGGATGGATATTTAGGCCCGATAAAAAATAAACCTGAATTAATAAACGGTGTATTGCTTTGCCCAAGCAGCACAGAAAAAAATGGATGGAAAGCACATATTGAATACACAACCGATTTTGGAAAAACATGGACAAAAAGTGAAGCGATAAATGATGGAGTAAATTTGCAGGCTATACAACCGAGTATTTTAAAACATAAAGATGGCCGCTTGCAAATTCTTTGCCGTAGCCGTAACCATACCATTAACGAAAGCTGGAGCAGTGATAATGGTAAAATATGGACAGCCATGAAAGCATCTGCATTGCCGAATAACAATTCCGGTACGGATGCTGTAACGTTAAAAGATGGAAGACATTTATTGGTGTATAATCATACATTACCCAATGCAAGTTGGGTAAAGGGTAAAGGCCCAAGAACACCGCTGAATGTAGCAGTAAGTAATGACGGTATTAAATGGTTTGCGGCTACTGTGTTAGAAGATTCACCTATCAGTCAATACTCTTACCCATCGGTAATACAAACAAAAGATGGATTGGTACATATAGTTTATACCTGGAGAAGAGAGCGAATTAAACATGTGGTGATAGACCCTTCGAAATTGGAGTTAAAAGAAATAATAAATCAGCAATGGCCGGGTGTGGTGAGTGTGGTGGGTAAGACAGCGGATGATTGAATTGTTAATTATGAATTATGAATTATGAATTATGAATTATGAATTATGAAT
>JAGVCC010000221.1 GCA_020059395.1 Chitinophagales bacterium
AAAAATCACCATCAATTCGTAATTGTTCATTTCCCTGGTATTTGTTTAAAAAAAATTGTTTATCCCGTTATTTTTTAACGGGTGGCAAAGGTAGGCAAAAATTGAAGCCAACACATGTATTTGCGCAAGTATTTTTTAATACCAGCTTTAGTTCCCTGTGGCAGCATCATTGCGAATTTATTCTGCTCATATTTCACTTTCAGCGAAAGTGAAATATGGGCCAATCCTTTCATTTTCATCACTTTGTGCAGTATTACAGCTCATTTGCCAAGGTGTAAGCTAAAAGCAGCTAAAATATAAACAGCAGCAGCACATCATTTGTCATAAATAGTTTTCATGCAACGAAAGCTTCATTACATTTGTCACATCAAAAATAATATATATGAAAACTGCAGCACTACTATTGCTTTTTTCAATTTTTCATATCCAATTGTTTGCTCAAATTAAAACTAGCATACACGCCGGGCCTTTATTTGCTACCGGTAAATATGGCGGCGATTGGAAAAATACTTTTGCCACAAACAAAAACACGGGTTGGGCGGTGAGTACTTCAATAGAAATACCAATTGCAAAAAAAGTATTTTTTAATACAGCAGTTGAAGTGGCCAATAAAAAATTTACTTATAAAATGCCACCGCCAACTTTGTTTACTTTTCAACGTACAGAACAGTGTACGTATTTAAGTATTAAACCTTCAGTACAGGTGCTGGTAATTAAGCATCATGCATTTAGTGTAACTGCTGGCGCAGGCTTCTTTGCAGGTATTGCCTTAGGCGGTAAATACACAGAAACAGCCGATTCTGTATGGGGCTCTCCAACTAATGTATCTGGCAAACTAAAAATTGGTAATACCACGGGAAATAGTTACAAAAAAACAGATGCCGGCATTTCTTTACAAATTACAGGGCGCTATAAAAAATTTATAATTCCCCTAATGGCCGATTTTAGTTTTACCAGTAACATCCCAAATCAATATTCCACCGACCCATACGGTATGCCAATGGCAACAGCCAGCACCCGAAAATGGCGCAGCCTGTATGCAGGTATTGGTTATTCTTTTCCATTAAACAAACGTAAATAAGCAGTTGCTAAATGCGGAAATACCTAACCCGTTCATCCTTATCATTACAACAAAACAGTTTAATATAACTGCAACAGAATAAATTTGCAGCAAAATAAATGAATGACAAAAAAAGAACGGGCAATTTTAGTATTACTGGCTATACTCAACTTTACGCACATACTGGATTTTATGATAATGATGCCGCTTGGCAATTATCTGATGCCGTACTTTAAAATATCTCCGCAACAGTTTAGTTTTTTAGTGGCAAGCTATACGTTCAGCGCAAGTATATCTGGCTTTGCAGCTATTTTTTTTGCAGATGGGTTTGACAGAAAACGTTTACTGATTATTGCTTACGCTGGCTTTTTGCTGGCCACACTCGCCTGTGGTGTAGCACCTGGTTATACATTTTTATTATTGGCAAGAATTGTTGCCGGCTTATTTGGTGGCCTTATTGGCGCACAGGTAATTTCTATTATTGCCGACATATTCTCATACGAAAGAAGAGGCAGTGCAATGGGCGCCGTAATGTCTGCATTTGCAGTGGCTTCAACAGTAGGTATTCCCTTAGGGTTGTACCTGGCAAATTTAATAAGCTGGCATGCACCGTTTATTTTTATTGCAGCTACAGGCGCATTGCTTATACCACTGTTAATTTATTACCTGCCGGCAATGAACAAACACATAATGGAAGGTGAAAGAAAGAAAATTTCTTTTGAGGGTTTTGCTGGAATTTTAAAAGATAAAAAACAGTACACTGCATTAATTTTTTCGGGGCTTATTATGTTTGCGCATTTTGTTATTATACCATTTATAAATCCATTTATGGAGTTTAATTTAGGGTACAGCAAAAAATTAACTCCCTTAATTTACCTGGTAGGCGGCATTACTGCATTTATTGCATCCAATTATCTCGGCAGGCTTTCTGATAAAATTGGAAAGCTTAAAATTTTTACGGTATGCCTTTTAATTTCGCTGCCATTAATGTTTATAATTACAAATTTGGTAACCATTCCTTACTGGATTGTACTGGCCTTATTTGGCCTGTGGTTTAGTGTAGCCACCGGCCGTGGTGTTACCTCTCAGGCAATGATAAGCAGTGTGGTTAAACCGGAACACCGGGGAAGTTTTCAGAGTTTTAACAGCAGTGTGCAGCAACTGGGCAGCGGGCTTGCAGCATTGGTTGCAGGTTTTGTAGTTACAAAAAACGTTAATGGCAGTATTGCCAATTATGCATGGCTGGGTGTTATTGGTGTTGCAGCCATGCTTATTACTTTTTTTATTGCAAGAAAAACTTTTAGTACAGTTGACAAAAAAACTGTTTAAAGAGATGACACCTTTTAAAAAGGTGTCATCTCTGTTATAGCAATCTGTAAACCGGATATCTGTTATGCCCCGGTTCGTAATACAATGAGTTTTTATAAATAAAATCTAATTGTGCACTTGCATTGGCCGCAAACTTTGCATCTGCCTTTTTCTTTGCATCCAGCTTTTGTTGCAGCCCGGGGTTATTTTTTAAAACCTCCGCAGCCACATCATCCCAGCGGTAATCGCTGTAACCTTCTTTTTGCTGCAGTATGGCGTCAAAAAAATTCCAGGCAAAAAAACTGTCATCGCCGATAGGTTCCAGCATTTCTACCAAATAGCGGTTGGCTTTTTGGTTTAAATAGATAACATAATCGCCTTTTAAAAATTTTATTTTTTGTAAAGAGGTGGTGGTTTTTACGCTGCTGTTTTTATGATGTTTTTCATATGGGCGGGGGTAGCTTTTGTAATCATCTATGCGGTAAGCTTCCACTTCTATTAAGGTATCGTTGCTAAATTGTTTCATTGCCACATTATTAAGCTTCAATAAATCAATTACAGCCCACCAACCCTGCGGTATAATATATGCTTTTGGCTTTTTTACTAAATTCTCTGGTCTATATGTATTGAAAAAATTGATGTCTCTTGTGTAAGGTTTATTATGGTCATAGAACATTCGTTGTAGCCCGGTAGCATCACTTAATTTAAAAGCTTGTTCGTATCCTTTAAAAACTACTTTGGTATATATAGTTGTATCTATTTTCCAGCTAAGCGCAAAAGAATCCTTTACATTAGTGATTTGGTGTATCCCGGCTTTTCTGTTTACTTTTAAAGCAATGCAATTTTTAGATGATTCTTCTATGATAGTCTGCATTAGGTCGTAAGTTGATTTTACCCTGTCTTTGTACGGTTTTAGCATATGTGTTTCCGGGACAAAACCAATGGTTCCAAATAAAGCTGCATAACCAGAAGAATAACGTGGCGGATCGTAAAACATTTCCATCCCTTTACCAAAATCGGTTGTCTCAAAGTTTACATAGGGAACCATATCCCATCCTTTCTTTGACATCCCCCCGTATAAAGTTGATTCAAACATAGCTCTTAACCACGAACCATAAGATGTACTCATTTTATCATATTGTGTGGTAAGCAACGTCATGGTATGCTGATAATCGGCACCATCACTTACATGGTTATCAATCAAAATGTCAGGGTCTAAAAAATGAAAAATTTGTGTAAATGCTTTTGCATCTTTACTATCGCACTTTGTAAAGTCACGGTTTAAATCCAGATTTTGTGCATTGCCTCTAAAGCCATATTCCTTTGGCCCGTTTTGGTTAGCTCTTGATGTGGTGCCACGGTTTAAACAGCCGCCAATGTTGTAAACAGGAATAAATGCCAACGCAATATTATTCGGAAGCTGGAGCTTCCGAAGTACAATATCTCTTACCAGCATCATACTGGCATCAATACCATCAGGCTCGCCGGGATGTATGCCATTGTTAATTAAAATAACAGCTTTATTTTGTTGATGCCATTGCGCCGGGTCAAACTTTCCATCGGCACTTACCAGCACAAGGTGTAATGGATAACCGACATCCGTCATTCCCATTTCTTTTACCAATACATTGGCAGATTTTTTATCCAAATCTTTATACCACTGTACTGCTTCAAAATAAGTAGCACTTTCAAGGCCATTGCTGTTTTCAAAACGGCACAACTGTGCGTTGCTGTTATTTGCACTCACAATCAGGATAATACCAAAAAATAATTGGCAAAAAATATTTTTCATAAACCAAAATTTATAAAGAAGGCGCTGCAAAATACAGCGCCTTTTATTATTTATTTAAAACAGTTTTATTAACGGGCAATTATAAACGACTGATTAATGCTGTTGTTTTTATCAGTTAGTTTTATAAAATACCTGCCGGCAGCTAATTGCTGTGTGTTTACTGCAATTGTTTTTTGTCCGCTTATTGCCTGCTGTTGCCATACTACTCTTCCGGTAATATCTGCCACTTGCAAAACTCCGTTGTAAGTTAATGGTTGCAGCAACTGCACTGTAATATTTGTATTAGCAGGATTAGGGTAAACAGTAGCTCCGGTATACCCATTTTCAAATTTAACAGCTACTATATTGCTTATTGTAAACCTGCCGTCAAAATCAATAGTTTTAATACGGTAATACATTACTGTTGTGTTAACCATTCTTGCATCGGTAAATGCATAATTGCTTAACCCTGCTGCTGTAATTTCACCGGCTTTGGTAAATGTGCGGCCATCGGTGCTGCTTTCAATTTCGTACAGCTTCACGTTATTTTCCCGGCCAACAATCCATTTCAATAACACACCACTGCTGTTTTTAGTGGCAGCAAAATCAATTAAATCTACGGGCAATACAGCAAGACAGCCATTTGCCCATACATTGGCAACATACTCCGGATGATCTACAAATGGATTACGGTTTCCCTGTAAAACATATACAGCATTGTTACGGTCAATTTCTTTTGCACTAACAGGATCCTGCACATGCCATTTGTACAGCAATTGTAAATACCAATCATCAAAAGTTTGATAAGACGTGCCGTTTAAAATTCCGCCTGGCCATCCAGCCACTAAATTTTCATAGGCAGTTGCCATATAAAACTGTGCCCGTGCAAAGTCGCCTTTATACTCGTTAATAGGCTCAAACACAGTACCTGTATAACCAGGAAAGGTACTTGGCCCCAGCTTGCTGCCGTTTAAAGATGTCCATGATGCTGTTGATGTTTCCCCAAAAGGCCAGCTGCCCCTTTGCGCATTTACTTCTTTATCTGTAGGAAAAATATGCATGGCATCAGAGTTCATTGGCTCTACAGTTCCACCAAACCAGCTGCGTGGAAAGGAGTGTTCACGGTTATACAACAATCCCTCTGCTGTACCGGGTATTGGTGTATTATTAGGTGCTGGAGAAGGGCTGCAATTTCCTGTACATCCGTCTACATCTACGCAATATTCAAACTCATACGGGTCAGCATTACCTGCGCCAGGATTATCAGAATACATATCCCAAATAATATCCCGTAAGTTATCATCACTTCTTCTAAAATCAGTTGTTGGATACATAATGCAAATACCATCATAATCGGGTGAGGGATTTGCAACGGTTGGTCTTACAATATTGTACAAAGCAGTTTTTAAAGGTGAACATGATAAGCCTGTTGCCGGATCGTAGTAACCAATGGGTATGCCGCCACCGCCTGCAGTGGTGGTGCTTACACCATTTAACGATGTATTAAAGTAGAATGGCTCCCCGGTACACTCACCATTTGCTGCAAAAACAAAGAAATAATATTGTGTAGATGCTGTTAATCCTGTTGATGCAAACGTATTACCAGCACCATAACTTACAATAATACCCCCTCCAAATATTTGGCCGGGGGCATATGTTGTACCCGAAGAAGGAGTTGCAGATAAAGTATTAGCTGAACTTCTTACAACCAAATATCGGTTAGCACCAGGCGCAGCTGTAAACGAACCGGAAATACTGGTACTTAGGGGAGTTAGTACTAACCCTGAAGGCGCAGCCGCAGGAGCTACACAAGCTGGTAATGCTGGAGTTGCTGCGCTTGCATTGTTTTGGCCTGCATTTATAATAACATTATAATTAGGGCCACCACTGCAATTGTCGCTATTATTTGCAAAAACAAAATAGTAATAAGTTGTGCTGGGTGTTAGCCCGGCATCGGTAAATGTTGTAGAAGACCCTGAGGCCACCACTGCCCCATTACCTATAGCCTGACCTGCTGTATAAACAGTTCCGTCTGCAGGCAGCACAGTTAATGTATTGCTGGTACTGCGTATTACCACATAATCATCTGCCGCAGGTGCGGATGCTGTAAAGCTGCCGGATATACTTGTTGGTGTTGGTGTTAAAGTTAATGCTGTTGGCTGGGTTGCAGGTTCGGTACAAACCGGCCCGCCACCATTTGCTGTAACACTAAAGTTATCTATACCCATTGCCTGTCCGTTGCTGGAGCCACCCACCCCGGTCAATGTCCATCTTAAATAATAGTCACTTCCATTTGCAATGGAAAGTGAGCTAATTGTTATTGATTTTGAAGTAGTAGTTGGGGGATTAAATATAGTGGTGTTGGTTGCATCTCCAGGGTAGTTTTGATTGCCAGCTGCTTCTGCTGTTGCTGGTGCCGATGCACTGCCATGAAAGAAAGTCCAATCAAAAACTCTGGTGCCAGAACGGTATTTTTCATAATCGAAATTGATACTAAGGCTGGTAATTGCCGTACCGGTATTGTTAGTAAGTCTTACAATTATTGAGCGTGGAGAAGTGTAGCTGCCTGAATTTAAAAAACCAGGAGCCCTGTCTGTAGCACTGGCTGTTACGCCATTA
>JAGVCC010000092.1 GCA_020059395.1 Chitinophagales bacterium
CATTACCGGGCAATATACTTTTGTAATCCATTTAGTGCTGTCTGGCTCAGCCAGTCTGTTTGTAATTAATGAGAAAAAAGGAATAGCAGGCGGTATACGCTGATAATCTCTGGAGTATAAATTTATTTGCCGTAATGCTTCAGCAGCAGCAGCGTTTCCTCCTTTTATTGCTGCAACAAGTATGTTGCCCCCGCCGAGCATTCTTTTTAAAGTAATGTCATTGCTGTTATTGGGAATTATTTTATTTACAGGTAATGCCAGCCTTACATTGTAGTTTATACCATCTTCTGTTTCTATATTCAACATCGGGAACCCTGTTACTTGGGCATAGTTAGCAGCAGCGTATGTATTTAGTTTTTCAATTTGGGTGTAAATAAATGCTGTGGTTGGAAAATTTTTACAATTAGCAGCAGTGCTGATTAAGATGGAATCTTCCACAAATTTCTTTTCAATTTTTATTCCATAAATATTTTCAACAGTGCTGTAAAAGTCATTCATTTTTTTAAGCAAATATTGCAGGTCATTATTTAAGCTTTTAGTTTTTAGCCAATACCGGATTCGTTTAACCGGGTTATAAGAAGTGGCTGTTTTGCAAACCCATGTTAACTGTGCCACTTCTTTGCCCTGCGCTAATGAGAAAATTGTGGAATGAATGTTTTGGCTATTGTTTGTTATTAGTACAGGAATAAGGGAGATGTTGTTATTTGCAAATTCATAAGTGTTTCCATTATACAAAAGGCTTCCGCTATCTGTTTGTGTACCGGGCCACCATTTAAGTACATTGCTTTTTGTAAGCAGCATACGCTGCAGTCCGGCTTGGGATGCAGTAATGCTTTGTTCATGTTTAATATTGATAATATTGGGAATTAATAAATAAGTTCCCAGTAAAATAATTGTTGCTGTAATTACTAATGTCCAAACAATTTTTTTCATAGTGTATCAAAATAACTTTACTGTTTCCAAATACTTTTTAATGTCCAAAAAATTATATTACTGAATGTTGTTGCTCCATTGCTGAATAGCGTAATCCCGTTATTTTCCCTGTTGCTGTAAAACTGGCTTGTAAGTACTGCTTCGCCATTATTTACAAAAATTTCGGCAATGCTGTTATCTAAAAATATGTGAAGTGTAATAACCCCATTTTTTAAAACTGCCTTTGTTTCGTAGCGGCTCATTTTTTTATAGTTAACGTTAAAGCCTGTTAAACCGGTATTGCTCCGGTCTGTATAAACAACCTGTTTAGCAGCATCGTATCCTATTTCAAAATACTGATTGTTGCCTGCCGCAATTTTTACGCCACAGGTGGTAGTACCAGCTGCTGGTGATAATGTTACAGCCATTTCAAACTGGGTGCTTTTTACCTGTAATATTTTTTCACCAGTAACTACAGTTTTAGAAATTACTGCAGGTTTATTTCTTAATTGCTGCATTTTTTTTACCGGCTGCTGTATTAGTAACCACTGCCCGTTTTGTTTTTTTACACTTAACGTTCTTGGCAGGCTCATGGCGCTTTTCCAGGGTGTGGTGGGTATATCGTTGGCGTAATACCAATTGTTTATCCAGCCAATAGCGGTGGGTAAGTGTGCTGCAGGTAATTGGTTGTATGCAATGGCCGCATAATAATCCGGTCCATAATCTGGCCGCATAATTTCATTGGTGGTGTTTTCATTTTTAAATTGCACACCATCAAACTCACCCACAAAATATTGCATGCTTGCGTTTTGGCTCATTTGTAATAACCATTTCTTTTTACCGGGCATACCTTCAACAGGCACTTGTGTTAAATCCGGGCATTCCCATACACCGCTTGTATCACCCACCGGCCCAAAATTACTCAGGTGCTTCCATTCTTTTAAGTTGGGTGAGGAATAGAACTGCACAAAATGCTCCACAGGCAGCATCAATGCCATTATCCAATATTTTTTTCCTTCGTGCCAAAATATTTTCGGGTCTCTAAAATCTTTTTTGTGTAAATCCAAAACAGGGTTGCTGTTGTATTTTGTCCAGGTAACACCATCATCTAAACTATAAGCAATATGCTGGCTTTGGTTTACATTTTCTATATGTGCCGTATAAACAGCCACCATTGGTATTTTACCGCCTTTACCAAAACCACTGGTATTGTTTTTATCAACCACACAGGTGCCGGAAAAAATCATAGTGTCTTTTTCTTCCGGTATGGCAATGGGTAAGTGCTTCCAATGTAATAAATCGGTACTGGTGGCGTGGCCCCATGTCATATGCCCCCAAACATTACCAAAAGGATTGTGCTGATAAAATAAATGATAAGTGCCATTGTTGTATACCAAACCATTAGGATCGTTGCACCAGTTTACGGCCGGTGTAAAATGAAATTGCGGACGGTATTGCTCCGTATATAATTTTGTTTGCGCCAGTGCAACATTCACTACACACAAACCGGCTAAAATTATTTTCTTTAAACACATAGCAAATTGTTTTTTATTTTTCTTTTCTGCGGCATCTGCGCAATCAGTAGAGTTATCTACACACTCATTTTCTTCTCCAGTTCTTCTAAACTCACACCTTTTGTTTCCGGCATTTTAAAAAGCACCCACAGCAATTGCAATACCATCATTACGGTAAAAAACATAAATATTTTTGCCGGGCCAATACTGGTCAGGTTAGCAAAAAATGGAAACGCTGCTGATACCACTGCCGCAAGCACCCAGTGGGTGGATGAACCCAGTGTTTGCCCGTAAGAGCGTACCTGATTGGGAAAAATTTCGGAAATAAATACCCAAATAACTGCCCCTTGGCCAATAGCATGTGCAGCAATAAATAAAAAGACAAAAACCGGCACCACCATACCCTGCCATTTAAAATAAAACGCTGCTGCCACCACAGCTAAAGAAATAATATAGCCTATTGAACCTATCAGCATCAGTTTCTTTCTGCCAAGTTTATCAATTAAAACAAGGCCAAGCATTGTAAAAATTAAATTTACCAAACCCACACCAGCACTTTGTAAAAAAGCAGCATCTTCACCTATGCCCGCCAGTTCAAAAACACGGGGTGCAAAATAAATAATGGCGTTAATACCGCTCAATTGGTTAAAAGAGGCAATTAAAAAAGCCATAAAAATTTGTTTATTAAACCGGCCGCTAAAAAAAGTGCCCAGCCCTGCTTTCTGTTTTTCTTCCTCCACATCTTTTTGTATGGCACTAATGGCCTCATCAGCACCGGTGGGGTCACTTACTGCAAGTATAGCTCTTGCTTTATCATATTCTTTTCTTTTTACCATCAGCCATCGGGGGCTTTCAGGTACAAAAAACAGCAGTACAATAAATACTACTGCAGGTATGGCAACAATGCCCAGCATCCAGCGCCAGTCATTTTCGCCCATGCCACGTATTAGGTAATTGGTTAAATAGCTTACTAAAATACCAAACACAATATTAAACTGAAAAATAGCAACCAGCCTGCCCCTTGTTTTTGCAGGTGCAATTTCCGAAATATACATGGGCACCACAATAGAAGAAGCACCAACCCCCAGGCCACCAATAAAACGAAAAATCATAAATGTGGTAACATCAGGCGCAACAGCAGCGCCTATAGATGATATAAAATAAATGAAGCCAATAATAAACAGTGTTTTTTTGCGGCCATACTTTTCTGACGGTATACCCCCAAACAAAGCGCCGATAACAGTACCATACAATGCAATAGCAATGGCCTGCCCGTGCAGCACATCATTTAAACTCCAAAGCTGTTGAATTTTTTTTTCGGCACCAGATATTACGGCTACATCCATTCCAAACAAAAAGCCGCCCAATGCCACTACTACACTCCAGAAAATTAATTTATTGTTCATAAGCAAGTTTTACAGCAGTAAGATAGCAAATGCAGCCCATAGGTTTTTATTGCAAACGATTGTTGTTTAAAAAAGGATGAAGCAATAGTATATTATCTTATGAGAATAAGGGTTCCTTTTTGAAGTGTTTTTTTGCCAGACAGGCCTTCCATTTCCAGCAGATAGGTATAAGTACCGTTTTCCTGAGGTATGCCTTTAAAAGTACCATCCCAGCCTCTTTTAATATTTTCCGTAATAAAAACAGCCTGACCATACCTGTTAAATATTGTAAGCCTGCGCAATCTGTTTTTATTTATTTCAGGCACTTTTAAAACATCATTCAGAAAATCATTATTTGGAGTAAATGCATTAGGAAAAAATATTGGAAAATCGCATTGATCGTATACCTGCATGGTATCTGTTTTTGCGCCGCACTTATTGTTAACAGCAACTGTAAAAACCCCGGTTTTGTTTATTGTTAAGTACGGAACAGTGGTGAGTTGAGCGTTATTCCATAAATACTTATCAAAACCATCGCTTGCTCTTAAAGTAACCGAACCTGTATTATTTAAGCAGGTATCTGCCGAGGTGGTTAAACTTGAAGGGAGTTTTAATTTTTTTACATTATAAAACAGCACACTGTCGCAACCTCGGTTTGTTTTAAACGTTGCGTAGTAAGTGCCTGCGTTGGTTACAACTGTATTATCGGGTAATGTGTAATTTTCATTTTCGCAAATTTCTATATTGCGTGGATGAAGGCTGTCGATAACATCTGTGCAGCAAACGTACATATACTGGCAGTCAGTTTGTTGCTGTACGGGGTGTATTTCCTGTTTAATTGTAAAAGGTGAATAACGGAAATCGTAATCAATTAACTGTGGTGTCAGCCGCACTTTATCAACCAGCCAGGGCCACAGGCCGTTTTGTGCCACCATTTTTATATTTGATGGGGCACAGGCAGTATTACCTGCAGCATCTGTTATAATACTTTTTATAAAAGGTGAATTTGTGTTACTTTGAAAAATAAAATAACCATGCTGTTGTTTTTTTTCTATAGCTGTGCAATGAGATGCATTGCCTGTATTATTATCTGCATAAGAATGGCTTTCGGTAATTTCTCCTGCTGCATTTACTCTAAATAATAATGTGCTTCCTGTTGCAGCGTCACGGGCAACAAAAAGTTGCGTACCGTTACTGTAGTTAGTAGCTTTTTCTAATGTGCAGGCACCATTTTCAGGATAGTAAGAAAAAAGTTTAAAATTAAAACCATCAGGCGTAAGCATATAATTAGCTACCCTTTTTGCAAATACTTTGTAAGCATAAAAACGCTCTGTAGTATCCAGCGGCAGGTACATATCTGCAGCAATAGAAATTTTGCCATTGGGCAATTGAGTAATATTTTTTAATTGTGGCACAAATGTATTGGGTGCGTTAGTATTGGTAAGTGTGGGGCATTGAAAACTGTTTTCCCAAACTAGTTGCCCGTTGTTTCCATTAAGCTGCATGACATTAAAGTAGTGAATCGGTGTTGGAATAATTATGGGCGGCTGAAAAGGATATTGTATTGTGTCGGGGATATCCCTTTGCATTATTCTGCCTACAATAACATCTCCATTTGCCAGTTGTTGCATAACCGGCTCGGCACCGTCTATTTCATTATAAGGAATTACAGAAGCACATTGTAAAGGGGCGCCCCATAAAATGTTGCCAGCATTATCTACGCAAAGCACTTTACTTATTTTAGGTGTAAAGTGCGATTTAAGATAAACAATCAGATTCCCATTGGGTAATTGCAGCAGGCTGCGTACACTGTAAGCTGTTCTCCAGTTTCCAAAATATTTACCCGAAATTTTATTGCCGTATTTATCAAAATGAAATAACAAGCCTACTCTGTGTGCCGGAGGTTCCTCTACATTATTAATTGATTTGCCATGTTCAATACAGGAGCCATAAGTATAGTAAGTGTCATTTTTTCCAGCAATAATGCCCAGCATTTGAGTTTCATTATACCAGGGGTATTGCACCCAGGTGGTACGGGGATAATCGGGGCTGAATTCATTTGACCATATAACACTGCCCTGTGCAGTAAACTTTGTTACAAAAGTTGAAAAAGCATCGTAACTGCATAGTGCCACCACTTCGTCACCGTTGGTAACAATTGCATCTTTTACATAATTATTTCCTCCACCTGTATAGGTAAGTGAGTAATAATTACTGTCTTTATTACACAGTTGTGCTTTTGTGCTGTTTACAGTACAAACAAAAAAAATACAAACAATAATATAAATGCTTCTTATATACACTTGTGTTTATTCGCTTCAAAAGCAATACAATCATTGCTGCCGGAAGTTATTAAGGAGATTATGCAGCAATTCTCCTATAAATTTACTGCTTTTATTACAGTTATATTATACACAGTAAACAAAAGGGTTGTGCTCTTTAAAATAACCGTTGCTGCAAACGATTGCGGTTAAAAAATTAAACCGGCCTAGTAAAAAACGGCAGTAATGTAACTGCCTTGCCGTAATTTCATTCTACAAAATTGCTGATGTATGAAACGATTGATTGCCTGCTGCAGCCTTGCGCTGCTGTATTGCCACGCCGCTGCACAAGATGTCCGCCCGGATGAAGCCGTCGGACGGGCATGGAAGATTTCAACCAATAATATTGACACCAAAAATTATTATGGTATTACCGTTGCCAACGGGCAAATTGGTATTGTAAGCAGCCCCGAAGTATTTAAAGTAAAAGAAGTGGTGCTGGCCGGTGCGTATGATTTGTATGGCCGTGGCAGGGTGGGCAATTTTTTAAAAAGCTTTAACCTGCTGAACATGAATATGCAGATTGATGGCCGAACAATTGCTAACACCGATATAAGCAACATGCAGCAAACGCTGGATATGAAAGCCGCCAGCTTTACCACATCCTTTAATTACAAAGATGCGGCAACCGTTAGCTACACGTATTATGCATTACGCAATCTTCCATACTCTGTATTGATGGATATAACCGTTACTGCAAAAAAAGATATTGCCCTCGGCAGCGCCAGTGTAATGGAAGCACCGGACGCATTGAAAGATGTACAGAATTATTACAATGAAATTGACAGGCCGCATACCACCATCAGTTTATTAACCTCCACAGCCAAAAGCCCCACAGGTAAATTATTAATGTGCGCCAGCAATGCTTTTATTTTTACAGAAGCCCATGGCAGCGAACCACGGGTGATACATGAAATGTGGGACAACAACATGCACCTTGTTAAGTTTTCAAAAAATATAAAAGCAGGCACAACATACCGTTATTCTATTGTTGGTTCTTCCATCACATCTGCACACCATGCCGACCCATTAAATGAAGCAGAGCGCCTTACCATTTTTGCAAAGCTGCAGGGCCGTGACCGTTTGGTTGAAATGCACACCAAAGCATGGGATGAGTTATGGAAGAGTGATATTATTATTGAAGGCGATGCACAAAGCCAGCAGGATGTACACAGCATGCTGTATCACTTATATTCTTTTGTAAGGGAAGGCAGCAGCAACAGCCCAAGCCCTATGGGTTTAAGCGGCCTGGGTTACAATGGCCATGTATTTTGGGATACAGAGTTGTGGATGTTTCCTGCCATTTTACAACTGCAGCCGCAAATGGCAAAGAGCATGATTGAATACCGGTACGAACG
>JAGVCC010000029.1 GCA_020059395.1 Chitinophagales bacterium
ACGAGACATTCGCAACATTCTACTTCACAATTAAAGCTCAACAATGGTTTGCCGCACAAGTGAGATTATTTTTCTTCTTTCACTGAAAGAGGAAAAATAACAGAACAAGTTAACAACGATGCCGCCCCCGCAAAGGCGGGGCAGGCTATAAAAAAAAATGCCCGTCCCCAAAAAAGGAACAGGCATTTACTATGTACAAACTTTAAAAATTATTATCCCCTTCATATTGGCTCGTCACTCCTTTACACATTCTTAATATCTCAATAATTTTATACGGTTAAAAGCTATGCCATAACCAAAAAATAAAATAATAAACTAAATTTGAGTAAAATTGATACACCATGACAGCAATAGCCATCCGTAAAAAACTAACATCGTATTTGCAGGTTGCAGATGAAAAAAAGGTGAAAGCTATTTATGCGCTGGTAAAAGATGATTTGGAGCAGGATGAGTGGGAATACAGCATTGGGTTAAAAAAACAGTTAGATGTAGGCTACGCTTACTATAAAAGTGGTGGCAAAATGATTAGCAGCGCAGAAGCCGGAAAAGAAATAAGTAAACTGCTGCCTGCCAAAAAGCGCAAATGAGGTATAAACACGTTTATACTCCGGCAGCTTTAAGAGATTATACCGAATCCGTAAGCTGGTATGCATTGAGGAGCATCCGTGCTGCAGAAAATTTTATAGCAGAAGTGACAGAAAAAATCAAGATTATCTGTAACAGTCCTGGCAAATTTAAAAACCGCTATAAAAACTTTAGAGAAACTTCTTTAAAAAGATTTCCATTTTACATTATTTATTTTACTGACGATGCAAATAAAACTGTGATAATAACTGCTGTCTATCATCATAAAAGAAATCCCCGTAATAAATACAGTAAATAGCGCTACTCCATTAAATACATTGCTCTATCTTGGCTCGTTTACTCCCGAGACATTCGCAAAAATCTACTTCACAATTAAAGTTCACCAATGGTATGCCCTCAAAGTGAGTGACACAACGATGCTCAATTAAAAAACAAATGCCCGTCCCAATAAAGAAACAGGCATTTATAATTTTATCAGATGTCTCCTTCGTCGACAGGACAGAGCGGAGGCTATTTCTTCTTCGCCGCTTTCTTTACCGCAGTTTTCTTTGGTGCTTTAGCTGCCGCTTTTTTAGCCGCAGGCTTTTTGGTACTCTTTTTATCAAATGCTTTGGGGTCTTGCGCCACTATCATTTTCTTCACCTCATCCAAAGAAATTACAGCCAGTTCATCTGCTGTGTATTTGCCCGTGGCGCCACCGCCTACAAGCTTCATCATTTTTTTTCCAAAACGGATGAAGGGGCCCCAGCGGCCATTTTCCAGTGCAATTTTTTCTTCGGGCCATTGCTGTATAAAGCGGTTGGCTTCTTTTACCACTTTGGCTTCTATCAATTCTGTAATATCATTTTGGCTGAGTGCATCAAAATTATAACGGCGTGGTACATTTATAAACATGCCATCCCACTTAATAAAAGGGCCAAAGCGGCCTTTGCCTTTTGTAACGGGTTTATCCTGGTAAGTGGCAACAGGTGCATCGGCCAGTTGCTTTTCTTTTATCAGTTCTATGGCACGGTCTAAATCCACCACACTTAAATCTTCGCCACGGGGTATGCTTATAAACTGGTCGCCCAGTTTTACATAAGGCCCAAAGCGGCCAACGTTAACCGATACCTCCTGCCCTTCATATTCACCCAGCGGCGCACCCAGCTTAAATAAATCAAGGGCTTCTTCTACTGTAATGGTTTCAATACTCTGGCCGGGTTTTAGTTTTGCAAAGCGTGGCTTTTCTTCATCATCTGCAGCGCCTAGTTGCACCATGGGGCCATAACGGCCCATACGGGCAATAATAGGTTTGCCGCTTTCGCTGTCAACACCCAGTGCTCTTTCTCCCACGGCACGTTCTGCATTTTCCAGTGTGTGGTCCACCCCTTCTTTAAAAGGTGTGTAAAAATCTCCCACCATATTATTCCATACCAGTTTGCCATCGGCTATATCATCAAACTCTTTTTCTATTTCGGCAGTAAAGCCATAGTCCATCACTTTATCAAAGTGCTGGTTTAAAAAATCGGTTACCACCAGTCCTAAATCGGTAGGAAACAGTTTTGATTTTTCTGCACCGTAGTTTTCGCTTTCGGTAACTTTTGTAATTTTATCTGCAGCCAGTTTTAAAATTCTAAAGCTGCGCTTTACACCTTCCTTATCTTTCTTCTCAACATAGTTACGTTTAATAATTGTGCTGATGGTTGGTGCATATGTACTCGGCCTGCCAATACCCAGCTCTTCCAGTTTTTTTACAAGCGAGGCTTCCGTATATCTTGCACTGTGTTTTGTAAAACGTTCGGTGGCGGTAAGCTGCTTAAATTCCAGTGGCTGGCCCACGGTTAAGTTTGGCAGGCGGCTTTCATCTTCCTGCGTATCATCATCATCTGTACTTTCAAAATACACTTTTAAAAAGCCGTCAAATTTTATTACCTGTCCGCTGGCTGTCAGCTCTTCGTTATTGGTGCTGATGTTTATTTTGGCGGTGGTGTTTTCCAGTTCTGCATCGGCCATCTGGCTGGCAATGGTGCGTTTCCAAATCAGTTCATACAGGCGGTTCAGTTCAGGGTCATCCACCGTTTTATCTTCCATGTAACTTGGGCGGATGGCCTCATGCGCCTCTTGTGCACCTTCGTTTTTATTTTTGTA
>JAGVCC010000146.1 GCA_020059395.1 Chitinophagales bacterium
CAGCACTTCGCCTTCGTCAAATACACCGCCTTTAATCAGTTCCAGATTCTTTTCATCGGTATTAAATTCGGTAAACACATTGCGGCCAAAAGCTTTTACATGGTGGCCATTAAACAAAGCTTGTTTTACCAATTGCTTGCCCACCTGCCCGGTGGCACCAAAAACTACAACAGTCATATAAAAAAGTTTAGATTTTAAAATTACACATTACTGTGTTTTGTGCAGCACATCGGCAAACTCATCTGCCTTTTTTTTAAATATCGAATTGGCAAAGGGGCACAGCGGAAATATCTTCAGGTTATTGGCTCTTGCATATTCCACTGCTTTATGTACCATTTGGTAGCCTGCATTTTTTCCACGCAGGGCATCATCCACTTCGGTATGGTCAATAATCATAAGGCTGGGGCCGCCCATGCTGTAAGTCATTTCAGCCAGTTGCTGTCCGTTTTCTTCAATATAAAAACTGCCTTTGGTGCCGTCTTTTCTTTGCAGAATGTTCATGGTCTATAAAATTTATCGGGTAAAATTTTTTTATTGTCTAAATCTACCACATATTTGCATTGTAAATGAAATTTAATAATACACATAACAGCAATTGGTGGTGGCAGTCAGTAAACTGATTGTGCCGCATTGTTGTGTTATGTAATTAACCATATTCAAGCCCTGGCACATGTGCCGGGGCTTTTTAATTGTCTGAACGGGGATTGGGGTGGATGGAATGGATTAAAAGGATTGTTTAAAGGTTGTAAAAATTTATTTATGCCGCAGTTTAAATATGAAGAAATAACAAGGAAAATAATTGGGTGTGCTATGAAGGTGCATTCCACGCTGGGCAATGGTTTTCAGGAAGTAATTTATCAACGGGCACTTGAAATTGAAATGCGTAAGTCAGGGCTAAATTTTGTGAGAGAGTTTTCGATGCCTATTTTTTATGACGTAGAACAGATAGGAGAACGGCGGGTTGACTTTTTTGTGGAAGGAATAATAAGTGTTGAAATTAAAGCAAGAGAAATATTAGAGAAAACGCATTATGCGCAAGCAAGAAATTATTTAGAAGCTTATAATTTAGAAGTAGGATTATTGATAAACTTTGGAAATGTTTCTTTGGAGTTTAAGCGTTTGGAAAATTCAAAATACAATCCATCAGTAACATCCAAAAAATCCAATTAATCCTTTTAAATCTCCGTTCAGACAAATGAAAAAAATAACTATACAAACCACCTTTAAAAAACTGCTTGCCGATGTGTACACACCGGTGGGCATTTACCTGCGGCTGCGTGACCGTTTCCGTGATACTATTTTACTGGAGAGCACCGATTTTCATGCAGGCGAAAACAGTTATTCTTTTATTGGTATTAACGCCATTGCCGGTATTGAAATACGCAACAAAGCAGAAATAGAATTTAAGCTGCCAGGGCAACAGCCGGAAAAAATTGTTATTACTAATACTGCAGAAGTACCTGAACAGTTATGGAATTTTATGCAGCGTTTTGAAATTACGGGGGCAGTGCCCAAACCTGTTAATGCTGCACAGGGATTATTTGGGTACACAACATTCGACGCAGTGCAATTCTTTGAATCTATAAAACTAAATAACGATAAACGGCCAACCACCAACGACATTCCGCTGATGCGTTACCGTCTCTACCAATACGTTATTGCCATCAATCATTTTAAAGACGAGCTGTACATCTGCGAAAATATAATCAACGGTATTGAAAGCGAAGTAAACATGGTGGAAAGTTTAATACGCAGTAAAGATGTGCCAACCTTTCCGTTTGCAGTAAAAGGAGAAGAAAGCAGCAATCTTACCAATGAAGAATATATTGATGTGGTGAAGAAAGGTATTGCAAGTTGCCAGCGTGGAGATGTGTTTCAGATTGTGTTGAGCAGAAAATTTGAACAATCATTTACCGGTGATGAGTTCAATGTATACAGGGCCTTACGCAGCATCAACCCATCACCTTATTTATTTTATTTTGATTACGGCGATTATAAATTAATGGGTTCCTCACCCGAAAGCCAGTTGATTGTTGCAAGCGGAAAAGCAATTGTACACCCCATTGCAGGTACTTTTAAACGCACCGGCGATGATGAAACCGACAAGGCCCTGGCCATAAAATTAGAAGCCGATGAAAAAGAAAATGCTGAGCATGTAATGCTGGTGGATTTAGCCCGTAACGATTTAAGCCGCATGTGTACAAAAGTGGAAGTAACACAGTACAAAAAAATAAATTACTACAGTCATGTTATTCATTTGGTGAGTGAAGTAACAGGAGCAGTAGCGCCAAACAGCAACCCGTTTAAGTTAATGGCCACCACTTTTCCGGCGGGTACATTAAGTGGTGCACCAAAGTTTAAAGCCATGCAGTTAATTGACAGTTATGAACCTACTGCAAGAAGTTATTACGGCGGTGCCATTGGTTTTGTTGGCTTTGACGGTACGGTAAATCACGCCATTATGATACGCACTTTCTTAAGCCGCAGCAATACATTAATTTATCAGGCAGGTGCAGGCGTAACAGTAGCCAGTAAACCTGATAGTGAATTACAGGAAGTAAATAATAAATTAAATGCGTTGAAGCAGGCGATAGAATTTGCAGCCTCCCTAAATCCCTCCTGAGGAGGGATTTTGTAAGAGCAATAAAAATTTTAGTTCTATAAATATTTGAAAATAAAAATGTCAACTGAAAAAAACATTATAACAAACAGCAGAGGCCTAAAGCCTCCCTACGGGGGAGGTTTGGAGGGGCCTAGGATTTTAGTTTTTGATAATTACGATTCGTTTACTTACAACCTTGTCCATCTGGTTGAAAA
>JAGVCC010000180.1 GCA_020059395.1 Chitinophagales bacterium
CAAAATCTTTTATCCAACCAGCCATCGCTGCATGATTGGGGCCGCTGCCTGCTTCGTTGCCCAAACTCCACATAATAATAGAGGGATGATTTTTATCTCGTAATGCCATGCGGCTGATGCGTTCAACGTATGCCCCGGCCCATGCAGCAGCATGACTTAATTTTCCACCGAGGCCATGTGTTTCTAAATTAGCTTCATCAATCACCATCATACCAAATTCATCACACAAATCCAATAAGTAAGGGTCGCTTGGATAATGCGATAACCGAACGCAGTTAAAATTAAACTGCTTCATCGTTTTAATATCCTGCAAAATATCTTCTCTTGTTAATGCTTTTCCTTTGGTGGGATGATGGTCGGGACGGTTAACACCATATAAATAAGTGAGCTTGCCGTTGATGAGTAATTTACTGTCGCTCTTTCTGAATTCAATTGAACGAAAACCGAGATTACATGTTTTTACTTCAATAATATTTCCTAAGCTATCTTCTAAACTCAAAACTAATTTATACAGATTCGATTCTTCTGTACTCCACTTTTTTGGATTAGTAATGGTTGCTTCAAGCAAACCAAATTTTACTCTATCCAGCCGTGGATGAATTTCATTGATGATATCATCTGCTTTTTTGGTAAGGGCTGTTTGTAATACCGGTTGATTAGTTGCATCAAACAATTGCGCTTTTAATACATAGCCCGTCAATGGCTGCCCGGTTAAATTTTCTATCCGTGGACGAATGCTGAGTACTGCATCTTTATAATCCTTATCCAATTTTGTTTGATAAAAAAAATCAGCAATCCGCATTTTTGGTTCTGCCATTAAATACACTTCCCGATGAATGCCACTCATGCGCCACTGGTCCTGGTCTTCTAAAAAACTACCATCGCTCCAGCGGATTACCCAAACAGAAATAATGTTTTCTCCGTCTTGCAAATAGGGTGTGATGTTGAATTCGCTGGGTAAAAAACTATCTTCTGCATAACCGGCAAATTTTCCATTTATCCATAACTTGTAAGCAGAACTTACGCCGCCAAAATGCAGGGTGATGTTTTTGTTCTTCCAATCGGCAGGTACAGTAAATGATTTTTGATAACAGCCTACACCGTTATAATCTTTTGGCACATACGGCGGATTAACCGGGCGGAAAGGATACACCGCACTTTTATAAATAGGTATATCGTAACCCTGCATTTCCCAATTAGAAGGAACAGGGATTTTCTTCCAGCCATTTACTTTGCTTTTGTAAAAATCTTTTGGTTCATCGCCGGGTTTAAGTGCAAAGGCAAAATCCCAATTACCGTTTAGTGAAATATATCTTCCAGATTTTTCTCTGTTGTTTGTTAGTGCAGCATTTATGTTGGAGTAAGAATAAGCTGTTACTCTTGAAGCGTCTCTGTTGATGCCGCTGATGTTTGGGTCTTCGTAAGGTTCTCTGTTGTAGATAGATGGTGCGACAGGAACGGCGGCGGGGGTTTTGTCAACCAATTGGGCATAGAGGCCTCCCCAAACCCCTCCCAAAGAGGGGCTTAGCAAGAGTAAAATTATTTTTAGTTTGTTCTTCATTTTAAAAATTCAAATCTTTGATACAAGGGCATACCTTGTTTAAGCATTGGCGTTATTTTCTTTTATTCTCCAAAAATCTTCTCCCCAATTTTTATACAATTTGTCGTAGCCAGAAATACCTAACCCAATATTTTCTTTTTCAAGCAAAGCCAGCTTCCCTAAAAATTCAAAAATATCATTTGCTACTTCTACCATCCTGCTGCCATCAGAAAAATGTTCTGAACATTCTAAATATATTTTATCAAGATTTTTGTCACCAATCCCAACCATAAGCACCCTATTATTAATACAATCACCTATATAAGCTACATGCATTTGATGTATTTTATCTTCAGGGTTAAACGAGTTTTTCATACTTTCTATAGATTCTTCCAGAGATACAAAATCATATAACCCGATAAATTCTGAGTAATTCCCTAAATAACTCAGTTGCCCAATATTAAATTCTCTATTTTCTGCTGGCATAAAAACAGTTGTAGAAATCATTCGGCCTCTAAGAATATCAAAACTATTATAAAATATTTCCATTTTTGGAGGTAAAGAATGTTTATACCAATCGGCAAAGCGATACTTAAGATTTTCATCTAACTTTCTGTTTTTTAGATGAAATAACTCAAAACCTTGTTTTATTACTTTCATAGTAAATTTCAGTTAGTGTTTAAAAATTAATTTTTGCTCTTTGAGTTATGCTGAATAGAATTCATGCAGCACAAGAGTGCGACGCAACGATGCCGATAGTAGTACTGCAGCTGGTAACATAATTTATTTCTTTTTCAACAACTCCATTTCAATACAAGCCTGGATAAATGGCCCGATAGCTTTTAAGTCATCATCTCTTCTTGGCTCGTTTACATAATATTCATACGTACCATCCCGGTAAGGAATGCCGCCGAGGCCTGCACCGGCAACCGCCTGCATATAATGATACTGACCACTGGCATCTTCCTTTACAAATTCTTTTATCATACCATTGTATGCTTTTTGCAATGCAGCATTAAATGTTGCAGGTAAATATTTCATACGAATGGCTTTTGCAATAGAAAAAACAAACATGGCCGTACCTGATGATTCTAAATAATTTTTTTCCTGATTGGCTTTGTTTGTTACCTGCCACCACACACCACTCTTTGCATCCTGAAATTTTATTAATGCAGTAGTAGTGCGGTTTAAAATTTTTATCAATTCATTACGGCGTGGATGATTGGCAGGAATAAAATCCAGTACATCTACCAATGCCATCATATACCAACCTATGCTGCGGCTCCAGAACTCCGGCGACAATCCTGTTTTTTTATTGGCCCAGCGTTGTAGTTTGCTTTCATCCCAACCATGATACAGCAAACCTGTCTTGGCATCACGACTGTATTTTTCCATCCACACAAACTGGTTAATGATATCATTGAAATCTTGTGTTTGTTTATTTACAACAGCAAACTCTGCGTAAAAAGGTTCTATCATATACAAACCATCTAACCACATTTGCGATGGGTATTTTAATTTATGCCAGAAGCCGCCAATTTTATTTCGTGGCTGCCAGCTAATTTGATTGCGTAATGTTTGCGCAGCAATTTTGTATTTATCTTCTTTGTACATTTCATGCAGGCGCAGCAACTGCCGGCCCGGGGGAACCATATCGCTATTGTATTCATCCATTATATAATTGCGGATGGTGCCATCGTCTTTTATAAAATGATCAACAATATGTTTGGTGTAATTCATGTAAGTGTTATCGCCTGTATGTTTTGCCAGGCGTTCAAAGCCCATCAGCACTACACCAATTTCATAATTCCAGTTGGCTGGGCGGTTGCCTTCCGGTAATTTATCCTGCTCCAGATGACTGGCATATTTTTTTACTACCATAGAATCTTTGTATTGATTCATGATGGTGGTGGCCATTTGTTTGGCGTAGTTGATTTGTGCAAAGCAATGGCCTCCCCAAACCCCTCCCAAGGAGGGGATTACGAAGAGTAAAATGATTTTGAGTTTCCTTTTCATAATTGCAAGATGAGTTAATGTATATTTTGGAATATTTGTTATTAAAATAATTACAATTCTGTTTGATTCTTCGAACCAAGTTCCCCCTTCAGGGGGACAGGGGGCTTCCTTCTCCAATAATTTGCTAAGATACTACCACTAATATTCATCCACGGACTAAAAACCGCTGCTGCCAAACCTACAGTGCCTAACTTACCCATACTACCAGCAATGCCACTGGCCATGCCGCCATTTTGCAATCCCACTTCAAACGCAATAGTCCGGCTGGAATTTACATCCATACCAAACAAACGGCTGAGCCAGTAACCGAAAAAATATCCGGCGGCATTATGAATTACAGATGCGATGAACAACAGCACACCCACTTTCATTAAATTTTCTCTTCCGGCCGCAGTAGTAACTGTAGTAAAATAAATAATACCGAACATAGAGATGAGGGGCATTATTTTATCCAGCTTTGGAAAACGGCTATGCAAAATATTATACAAAAAACCAACAATTACTGCGCCTGAAAAAAAGCCAGATAAATTAATTGACTGCAAAAGGGAAGCGTCTGTAACATTTTTATGCAAGACCGTAATAATTACTATAATCCATACCGCAGCCACTGCTCCAATGCCATACACAGTTTTCTTTTGCGATGGCGTTGCTCTTTTTAAAAAATCATGCAGCAATGCAGCGCCGATGGGAACCAAAACAATTTTTACAATCTCCATCATCATATCTATAAAGTCAATTTTTATTAAAGTGCCTGCAAATGTTTTCATCAGCAAGGGTGTTAATAATGGTGCCACCAATGTTGCCATGGCAGTTACAATTACACTTAATACCAAATTTGCTTTTGCCAAATACACCATTACATTACTGGCCAATCCGCTGCTGCAACTGCCAATTAAAATAATACCTGCGGCTATCTCCGGCTCAAAATGAAAAACTTTTGTCAATAATAATCCCATCAACGGCATAATAGAAAAATGACAGAACAAACCCACCAGCACGCCTTTACCTGTTGATGCCAGTCCGCTGAAATCTTTTAAACTCATGTGTGTACCCATGCCAAACATCACCAATTGAATGATGACGAGTATCAATGTTTTGTCACGCAGATTTACACCGCCCCAGTTTTTAAATGCTTCCGGAAAAATCATTCCGGCCACCACGGCACTTATTATCCATGCGGTGTATTGATAGCCTTTTAATGATGGTACCGAACCTAAACCAATTGCCAAGCTGATAGCAGTTGCCAATGCACAGGGTTTGTACAAAGATGGTTGTTGCATTATAATTCCAATCACCAAAGCGATGGCGAATAATGCGGATGCGTATAAAAAATATTTTTTCGTATTGCTCATTTTATATTCCGTGGGTTGCACCCAATTATTTCATTTTACCGTGGGTTGCACCCACGGCTATTCACGTTTGACCCCTTTGGGGTCAGTTGTTTATTTTAAAACTTCTTTTAGATACTCCATTGCTATTGGTGGACTTGCCAATATCGGCACTTTCTTTTCTGCATCTGTTAATGTATCCACCACTCTTGCCATTGATGCCTGTGCCAATACAATCACATCCACTTCATTTACCAATTGTTTTAATGCGTCGCCAACTTTTTTATCATGTGTGGCTGCATCGCCGCTCATCAATGCATCAAATGCGCCTTCGCATAACACTGCTTTCAATTCAATTTCTTTTCC
>JAGVCC010000271.1 GCA_020059395.1 Chitinophagales bacterium
GCCGCAAATGGCAACACCATCTCCAAAACTTACAATGGCCTCTGCTGCATTGTTATTAAAAAAGTGCTTGTAGGTAATGCCGCTTTTTACAGCGGGTATGCTTGATCCCAAGCGAACACCTATTGCATTTTTGTAACCATTTTCTGTTTGTGCTGCCGCTTTTAGGGTAGTGGCTGCAATGGCAACCAGTAAAAGTAATTTTTTCATGCGCTAATTTTTTACAGGATGAATAACTAAAATAATGCCAGTGTAAATTCTTTTTTTTATTGTAACGCAGTATTGAAGGATTATGCTGTTAAGGTTATGTAAAAAGTGGTTCTTGTCATTTCGACCGCAGGGAGAAATCTAAAGCTTTTTTTAATTTTAATGAACAGATTCCTCCTTCGTCGGAATGACAGAAAGAAAATTACTCAAACAATTCTAGTTTATTTTTAGGGCGGCGGGCATCCTGCCATTTAAAGCCCTTTAGTTGTTTTTTATCAGCAGGTATTTTTCGTATTGGATACATTACACCCTCTACAGCACGTACAAATTTTACTTTATTCAGCTCTTTATTCACAAAGTAAATATCAATTTCATCTCCGGTGCTGCGGTTCATGCCCACAAATGCACTGTCATCATCCTGCGGATAATAAATGCTTTCAGCAGGGCTTCCTTTTACTCTTACAAAATCAATATTACCATCTTTAAAATAGCCATTAATAGTGCGCCCTGCAATTTGATTGTACAAACCTTTTGCAGGCTGGTTTACAATCATGCCATTGTAAAATACATACAGCCGTTTTGGTTTTTGGTTTTCGGTGTACATGTACATAGTGTCTCCAGTAACCTGGCTTTCGCCATTCCACACTATTGGCTCTCCAAATAACTGAAACGTGGAGTCTTCTGTGCCATAATATAAACTGTCGCTTACAGCCTGCAACGAGTCGTTAAAAATACGTACATGATGAAAGGCTAAAAAATACCGTATGGCAGTATCCTTTTTATTATTTAGGTTTATAACAACAGCTTTGTTTACAGTATCAGATTTAACCGTTACCGATTGTTGCAACGTATCTGTATTATTACCAGGGTTAACAGTTGTTGTAACTACACTGTCTGTTTTAATAATTGTTTTGCCTGCAAGCGTATCAATTTTTGTGCGCTGTTTTTTTGCTAGGCTGTCGTATCTTCTTAAACCACTGAATAAAGTATCGGCAGCAATGAAAGTACTGTCGCCGTCCTTATGCAAAATCATTACAGGCTTTTTATAAGCAAGAAAAGAGTTTTCCTTGGTGTTTACTTCTATATGGCCTGCAATAGTCGTAACCTGGTTTATGCTGTCAACCATTTTTGCATTGCCCTCGGCGACCATGATGCCTTTCTTATCGTCAAAAAAAACTGACTTACCGGTTACAGAGCGGCTGCTGTCTCTTATGACTGGATTGTCTAAAAAAACAGCTTCGCCTGTTTTTAAATTATAAGTTCCGTTTCTGGTATCAATGATTCCTTCTTTACTTACAATATGTGTGGGGGCTATAAAAGTGGCAATATCACTGTTAAGATTGTACAGCAAACTGTCTGTCCATATTTTATACTTCGGGTCAACAAGGTGTACATTTTTTTTAAAATACACATCTTTGGTATCGGCATAGTACACACCTTCTTTACTGGTTAAAGTAGTTTTTCCGTTTACCACTTTACCGCCGTTTTTATAACTGGCAATACCGGTGCGTAAATTATATTCAATATCATCGGCAGATAGTACACCTTTTTTATCTGTAAGCTTCACCGATTTTTTAAGGTAAGCTACCCTTTCGCCACCAATGTATTTAAGGTATTGAGAGTAGGTATGAATGCTGTCGTTATCGTTTATGTGGATATTGCCAAAGGCCTCCACTATATTTTCAGGCCGCCTAATAATTACACTGTCACAATAAGTAATTGTAAGCCCTTCCTTAATAATCACATTGCCGGCTGCAGTTTCTATACTGTTAACAGAGTCTATACTTTTTTGGCGTAAAGTTTTAGCCTGAATTATTTGTATTACTCTTACGGTATCTGCAGGTGTAGATGTTGCAGCCGGTAGTTGTGCATAGCTCTCCTGAGCAAACAGCCAGCAAGTAAAAAATAGAAATAACAGTTTTGTAAAACGCATGTGTAATGCAGCAAAATTATAAGCCTGCAAGATGCTTAAATTAATTTATAATGGAATGATAAATTATTTACTGTTTAATGTAAGGGGCATTCACTGTATCAGGCAGTGGAGTGGTAAGCGGTGTGCTTTTATCTTTTTTACCAAATACTGAGAATGAAATATACCGCTTTGGATGTGTTTTTAAATCATCCAGCAGTAAGTTAAGTTTGTTAGAAGTAGCAGTAAGGTTATTATAAAGCTTGGTATCATTTAACAGCATACCTGCAGTGCCATTGTTGGAGTTTAGCTTGCCAATGGTTGACTTTAATTCTCCAACGGTGCTGTTTAAAGCGTTTAGTGTTTTTTCCAAATCTAAATTGGAAAGGTTGGTGGTTGTTTTGTCAAGGTTGCTCATTACATCGGTTAGTTTTTGGTTATTATTAGCCAAATTGCCGGTAAATGAGCTTACATTATTTAACGATTTTGCCAATGCTCCTGTTTGTGTATTCAGCAGCTCGTTCAACGATGCTGATGAAACGGTTAAGCCGGCAGTGGTGCGGTTTAAGTTTTCAAGTATAGTTCTGATATTATTTTTTGCATTGGGGTCAATAACACCTGCAATGGTGCTTAACGCAGAGTCCAGTGAGTGAATAGCATTTTTAACCTGACCTATTACGGGCCTCACTTCCTGCATGGCAGCTTCCATAATACCGGCACTTTGACGGGTGGGTATGGTATCGTTGCTTTGTTGTAAATACGTGCTGCCGTCTCCCAGCAAAATTTCAATACTAGTGGTGCCCAGTGGATTTGATTTTATAATGGCCACAGAATTTTTTGGGATATTAACGTCTTTATTAATAGTCATGTTTACCAAAATTTCCTTCATGTTTTTATCGGTGCTTATACTGTAAACAGTACCCACCTGCATGCCATTTATATAAACAGGGTTACTATTGGCAAGGCCCTGCACATTAGTATACTTTGCAAACAGGCTATGGCTTTTACCAAAAAAAGTTTTTCCTTTTAAAAAGTTAAAACCAAGTACCAGTAGTGTAATTGATACCGCTGTTAAAACGCCCACTTTGGTTTCGTTACTAATTTTCATTTTCAGTTAGTGTTGTTCTGTTTCTGTAAAGATTATGGTTTTGGCTTAGGCGGTTTGGTTATTTCAAAACGCACAGCAGCGTTTGTTTTTAAATCTGCCGCAAGTCTCAGTTCATATCTGTTTACACCATCGGTAATTATCATTAATGCCGTGTTGGGTGGTATTGTGCCCAGATTGTCCGCATACAAAACTAGCTCGTTGGTTTTGCCTTCAATCAAATCTAAATTAAACACATACCCATTTACGGTGAGTGATTTGTTTTCCACCACCGCTTTTTTGTTAAAGTAAACAGATACAATATCATTATCTATCTCTCCATCATCAAAAATTTCTATACGCAGTTTATTACTTTTTACCTGCAGCACTTTTTGTTCTTTAGTGGTGCGGCTGTCAGATTTAAGAGGCTCATGTTTTTCATCAGCTGATTTAACATCAGCATTTTGCGGATTAGCCTTGCTAATACCTTCCACCTGTTTTTTATACCTTATTACTGCCGCAGTAATTGCTTCAGCAAGTTCCTGCTGTCCTTTTTCACTGTTTAAATATCGTTCATCTTCGGGATTATTTATAAAACCTGTTTCCACTAAAATTGCCGGCATATTTGTAGCCTGCAGTACCCAAATACCTACCTGGCGCTGGTTAACTCCCAATGCATGGCGGCCAGTTTTGTCCACTTCATCATTTACTAAGGTTGCCAGCTTATCACTTCTTTCTTGAAAACGTTTTTGATAAATATCGGCCAGTGCTTTTCCTTCTGGTGTCCTAAAATCAAATTTGCTGTAAGCCGAGTCCGCATTGTCTGTTTCAATTTCAAAATCATCAGCATTATCCATGATAGTTTTTAGCTTATCACTGGTTTTATGTGGTGCAAATATCCACACGCTGGTGCCGCTACGGGTTAATGGAATTTTAAAGTACTCATATACAGGCACCGTTACTGTGTATGGGGTGGATACTTTAACTTTTTTCTTTTTTACTTTTTTATAAGATATTTTATACCTCGTTTCTTCTCTTGTACCAATTTGCCGTTTGCCTTGTTTTAGTGGTCCGCTATCAGCATGTATACACAAAAAAAGCTGTCCGCCGTTTTCATTTGCAATACGGGCTTTTTCAGTTGGGTGCTGATATATATCTGTTGTACGGGTGGGTATTGTTTTTACATCCGGCAGCTGCTTTTTTAATTCGGCCACCAGCTTCATTGATATTGCAAGCGTAATATCTTTTTCTCTAGAACGTAATGAGCCTTCATACTGACCGGTTGCGCCGGGGTCTCTGGTGCCACCATGACCGGCATCAACAATTATTGTGGTTAATTTTTTTTGTGAAAAAGCACAAGGAAATATTAACAAAGTAAAAGCAGCAATTAATACTAAAACAGGTACTTGGTTTTTCGACATACTTATTAAAAAGGTTTACTCAGGGGTTAGTAATTATATTATTATTCACAAAATCATTGTGTTATTATGGCTATTTTTGCCACGCTAACTATGAAC
>JAGVCC010000381.1 GCA_020059395.1 Chitinophagales bacterium
AGGGAAAAACATGGCTTTACTTACGGCAGTTACTCAAGCGTGGGCAATGGCCGTTTTGCAAGCTTGTTTAAAGCCACAGCTGCGGTACGTACAGAAAAAGTTGACAGTGCTGTAAACGAAATGTTTAAAGAAATTTTAAACATGAGAGATGGTAAAGTAACAGAAGAAGAACTGGCAATTGTAAAAGCAAAATACAATGGTTCCTTTGCGCTGGGTATGGAAAATCCAGCCACCGCTGCCACTTATGCTTCAAACATTTTAATTAACAACCTGCCTAAAGATTACTACAGTACGTTTTTACAAAAAATAAATGCTGTAACCGTTGCCGATGTAAGGCGAGTGGCACAACGTTATTTTAATGAAAGCAACAGCCGTATTGTAATTGTTGGAAATGGTAAAAAAATATTACCCCACCTTGCAAGACTTGGATTTCCAGTAAAAATGTACGATAAGTTTGCCGAGCCTGTTAAGGAGGAAGTAAAAGAAACGGTTGTAAATGAAACACCGAAGTCATCCGATGCGGTGTCTGGCTTCAGCATTATTGAAGACTACCTGAAAGCTATTGGAGGAAAAGGAGAGGTGGAAAAAGTAAAAAGTTATGCCGCCACTGCCTCAATGGAAATGATGGGCAGGGAGCTGTCAGGAAGAGAAATAAAACTGAGCCCGGATAAAAAACTGATGGAGATAAAGATGGGAGCCATGACAGTATTTAAAAAAGTATTTGATGGCACTACCGGTTATAACCTTCAAATGGGGGCAAAGAAGGATATGATGCCCGACGAAATAAAAGGGGAGCAGGATGAAAAAGGGGTGATTCCGCAGTTGTACTTTAATACTGCAGCCTATAAAACAGAATATATTGGTAAAGGAAAAGTTGGCGATGAGGAAACCTACCGCCTTAAAGTGGTAATGCCAAGCGGAAAAACGTCTGTACAGCAATATGCTGTTAAATCAGGATTGTTACTGCAGGAAGAAACCACCACCAAGCAGGGAGATACCGAAATACCCGTTACCATTGAATATAAAAATTATCAAAAGGTGGGTAACGTTATGTTTCCATCATCATTAACACAAAATGCCGGAGGGCAGGAGTTTACTATAAACTATTCTAACATAAAAATTAACGAAGGCGTTACAGAAGCTGATTTTAAATAAAAATATTCATAATCAAATGCAGGCAGCCACTCAAATATGGAGTGGCTGTTTTATTTTTACTGTATGAAATGAGCTATAAAAATTATCGGGCAATTTCTACCAACAGGCGATGATAATTTTTATAGCGAATAACATGTGACAAATTTCTAAAGCAAAAATTAACACATGAAAGTGTTGGCTACTGTTTTTTTGATGGCAGCAATTGTTGCTGTGTTCAGTTTTTATACTGAAGCAGATATAAATACAAAGGCTGCACTGGGTAAGAAACTGTTTTCAGAAAAAATTTTATCAAAAGATTCTTCTGTTAGCTGTGCCAGTTGCCATAAACCACAATTTGCTTTTGCAGATACTACTGCATTCAGTGTTGGCATTGGTGGTAAATTAACTAAGCGCAACACACCTTCTGTACTAAACATGAAAAACAGACCCTATTTTTTTTGGGATGGCAGGGCTGCTTCGCTGGAAGAACAGGCGCTGATGCCCATACAAAACCCCGACGAAATGAATGTAAGTATAGCAGAGGCGGTACAGCGGTTGAATAATTCTACAGTTTATAAAAAGTTATTTCTAAAAATATTTAAGCAGGCACCAAACGCAAAAAATTTAGGCGCCGCTTTTGCCGCCTACGAAAAAACGCTGGAAACAGTGGACAGTAAATTTGATGATTGGAGTAACAATATAAAAAAATTAACAGCACAGGAAGAACGTGGCCGCCAGGTTTTTGTTGGCGATAAAAGCAAATGCTTTGAGTGCCACCGCATGGAAGACTTTACCACTGATGAATTTAAAAATATTGGCCTGTACAATGGAAAAGATTTAAACGATGCCGGATTGTTCAACATTACAAAAAACGAAGCAGACAAAGGCAAATTTAAAATACCCGGTTTGCGCAATATTGCTGTAACGGCACCGTATATGCACAACGGCATGTTTGCAACACTGGAGCAAGTGGTGGATTATTATAACAACCCGGCTCAATTTGTGAAAGACGGAATTAATACAGACGCATTACTGCAACAGCCTTTGGGTTTAACAGAAAGAGAGAAAAAAGACTTAGTGGTATTTTTAAAAACACTTACCGATAAAAAGTATTTACGTAAATAGCCCGTTTGCAGCAATTATTTTGCAGCATATGCCAGCGATGCAACAAAAAGTGCTGCGCCTTCGCACTGCAGTATCACACTGCCGCAGGCTTCAATAGTGGCACCGGTGGTTATAACATCATCCACCAGTAAAATATTTTTGCCTTTTAGTGCAGAAGGGTTGCTTACTACAAAACTGCCTGCTACATTTTGCCAGCGTTCGGTACGGTGTTTACGGGTTTGTGTTTCGGTAAAGCGCTGGCGTATTACATTATTTTTAATTACAGGCACGTTCATGGTTGCAGACATGCCTTCGCAAATAACTGCTGCCTGATTGTAACCACGTTTTCTTTCTTTATCAGGGTATAAAGGCAATGGAATAAGTGCATCAACATTATTAAAGCGGTTGCTGTTTAATAAACTGCTGCCCATTAGCTCACCCATGTAAAAACCAATTTCTTTATTACCCTTGTATTTTAACTGATGTATTAAGTGCTGTATCAGGCTTTCTTTTGCAAAATAGTATTGGCTGTGTGCTGCGGTAACAGGTATGCGGCCCCACAAAGTTTTTTCTACCGGGTTGCCTGCATGTTGTGCAAAGCCGGTGTTAGGTAAATCGTTTATACACTTGAGGCACAATAAGTTTTCTTTTTCCAGAATATCGCTGCCGCAGCCCGTGCATACATGAGGGTAGAAGAGGTGGAGAGTGGAGGATATTATGTTTTTTAATACTTGCATTGTTGTAAATTATTTTCTTAAAACAAATACTGATACACTTCTTCCACTTTACCCAACGCCACAATTTCAATATTTGTTTTTCCTTTTGGTAAACTTTTAGCATTATACTTGCTTACAATAATTTTTTCAAAGCCTAATTTTTCCGCTTCGGCAATGCGCTGCTCAATTCGGTTAACGGCACGTATTTCGCCACTAAGGCCAACCTCTCCTGCAAAACAAATATGTTGTGGCAGCGGTACATCTTCATAACTGCTAAGTAATGCACATACAATGGCCAGGTCAATACTTGGATCTTCTACTTTTATGCCGCCTGCAATATTCACAAATACATCTTTAACACCAAAGTGAAAACCGCCACGTTTTTCCAGTACAGCTAACAGTAATTGTAAACGCCGTAAATCAAATCCACTTACGGTGCGTTGTGGTGTGCCATACACACTTTGTGTAACCAAAGCCTGTGTTTCTATTAAAAGCGGCCGCATGCCTTCCATGGTGGCGGCAATGGCAATGCCACTTAGGCTGTCTTCTTTTTGTGTAATTAAAATTTCGCTGGGGTTGGTAACTGCACGCATGCCTTCGCCGGTCATTTCATAAATGCCCAGTTCGGCAGTGCTGCCAAAACGGTTTTTAAGTGTACGCAAAATACGGTAGGCATAATGGCGGTCGCCTTCAAATTGCAGTACCGTATCCACCATGTGTTCTAAAATTTTGGGGCCAGCAATGTTGCCGTCTTTAGTAATATGCCCAATTAAAAAAACCGGGGTGTTGGTTTCTTTGGCAAAGCGCTGTAATTCTGCTGCAGTTTCACGTATTTGGCTAATGCTTCCTGGTCCGCTTTCTACATAAGGGCTTTGCAGGGTTTGTATACTGTCAACTATTACCAGTTGCGGTTTTAGTTTTTTTATCTCTTTAAAAATAGTTTGTGTATTGGTTTCGGTAAGTAAATAAAAATTTTCGTTGGCAACACCAATACGGTCTGCACGCATTTTAATTTGCTGTTCGCTTTCTTCGCCACTTACATATAAAATAGTAATGCTGTTAAGCAGTAAACCATTTTGCAAAAACAAAGTGCTTTTGCCAATGCCCGGCTCGCCTGCCACTAACACTATGCTTCCTAAAACTATACCGCCGCCCAGTACACGGTTTAATTCTGCATCGGTAGTTACAATTCTTTTTTGCTCAGCACTGCTTACTTCATTTAAAGCAACCGCCTTTCCTTTTATGTTGCCGTTATATTCATTCCAATCATCTTCTTTTTTTTTGTCGGTGCCTTTTACAATAACTTCTTCCACAAACGTATTCCATGTATTGCAGCTTGGGCATTTGCCTAACCACTTAGCACTTTCATTACCACAGTTGCTGCAAAAAAAACTTGTTTTGGTTTTACTCATGTTGTAAAGATAGAATTCGATTGCAGATTTTAACCCCGATAATTATCAGGATACGATTTCGCATTTGAAAAATTATGTTACCGGCTTAAGTATTTCAATTAAACATTGTTGTGTCACTCACTTCAGCGAATGTGCTGCTATTAAAAAGTACAGCCCCTTATTTTAAAATTGTGTAAGGAAAAGTGCGGAAGCAATCCGTGATAACTTGTATAATCTTTGGCAACAAAAAACTTCAATCAGCGGCTAAACTAAAAAGTAAAAGGGCCATCATTTCTGACAGCCCTTTGTACTTACTAACCCATTAAATTCTATTGCTAAATTACAATTTCAGCCCACATAAAAAAATAAATTTTAGTGGCTGTTAATAAGTTTCAGGGTAATTTTAGTGCAGCAAGAAGCCCCCTGCCACAACTCTAATTTCCTATTAATCAATATTTTAAAAACAAATTCCGCTCTGCAAAAGGCACTATATTGCTAAGGTTAAGAAATTATTTTTTCTAAAATTTATTTGGTTTATAAAATAAACTGGTTTATTTTTGAGACAAATTTACAATAATGCAAAAAGGTTTATTAGCAGTGCTGTTTTTATGGACTATTAGTGCTGCCGCACAGGTTAAAATTAGCGGCAAAGTAGTTGATAATAAAGGCAAAGCCCTTGCCGGAATAAGCATTACTTTAAAGAATACTTACGACGGTGCTACCGCCGATAGCGCCGGAAATTACAGCTTTAACACTACCGAAAAGGGGGCATTTACCCTGGAAGCAACCGGCACAGGATTTAAGCCTTTTGCGCAGCCAATAACAATTGCAACAACTGATATCGACCTAAATATTAGTTTAAAAGAGCAGGTGACCGACCTTAAAGCAGTAATTATAAGTGCCGGCAGTTTTGAGGCCAGCGATAAAAAAAGAGGAGCAGTGCTGACAGATATTGATGTGGTTACCACCCCAAGTGCCAATGGCGATGTAACTGAGGCTTTTAAAAGCTTGCCCGGGGCACAGCAGGTGGGAGAAAGTGAAGGCCTTTTTGTACGTGGTGGCACCGCAAGCGAAAGCAAAGTATTTATTGACGGCACACAGGTAAATAATTTTTTTTACAGCAGCACACCTGGTATTGCACAGCGGGGCCGCTTTAATCCTTTTCTTTTTAAGGGTACGGTTTTTAGTACGGGTGGCTACTCGGCATTGTATGGCCAGGCATTATCATCTGCCTTGGTTTTAGAAAGTAAAGACCTGCCCGAAAAAAGTGAAGCTGACTTTGGCGTAAGTGTAGTGGGTGTTGGTGGCGGTATGCAGCATTTGGCAAAAGATAAAAAAAGCAGCTGGGGATTTTCTGCAAACTATACACATCTGGCACTTGCTTTTGCCGTAAGTAAGCAGCGGCAGGATTATTTTAAAGTACCCATAGTGTTTGACGGCGACGTTAACTTTCGTTTTAAAACAAAAGGCGGCGGTATGGTAAAAATGTACAGCTACTTCAGCAAAACAAATGTGGGTTACCGCACTAATGATATTGATTCAATTGGTATGAAAAATGCTTTCTCTTTACAAAATATAAATCAATATCATAACCTTAGCTGGAAGCAGCCGCTTAAAAACCGCTGGAAAATAAGTGCCGGTATTTCTTTCAGCACTAATAAGGATGATATTGAAAACGAATTGCAGGATGGTAATAATAACAAGCAAATTATCACCACACCTTCGTTTTACGCTTTTAAAAATTTTTCGCTTGCTGCTAACGGTACTTTTTTACAAAACCGCATAATGCTTGAAAAAAAACTAGGCGGATTAAGTGCTATACGCTTTGGTACAGAACTAAGCAACAGCAATGAAAAATCGGCATACGCTTTATATGACGGTACAAAATTTAGTGAAAGCATTAAAGAAACAATGGCAGCAGGCTTTGCAGAAAGCGATATTTACATTACCAATAATTTAGCAGCTAAACTGGGTATGCGTACAGAGCATTCTGCTTTGCTTAATAAATGGAATATTGCACCAAGGGCATCGCTTGCGTACCAGTTGGGTAAAAAAAGCAGTGCAGGCTTTGCGTATGGTATTTTTTATCAAAATCCTGAAAGAAGGTATTTGCCATCATCAACATTGCTGAATTTTGCAAAAGCAACACACTATATTTTGCAGTATCAAATGCTTAGCGGTGTGCAAACTTTCCGTACCGAAATTTTTTATAAAAAGTATGACGACTTATTTAAAACCGGCTTTAATAATTTTGGCAGAGAAGTGGTTGCCAGCAACAATGGCAGCGGGTATGCAAAGGGCTTTGAATTTTTTTGGAGAGATAAAAAATCTATTAAGGGTGTTGATTACTGGATTTCTTATTCTTTCTTAGATACAAAAAGAGATTTTCTTAATTTCCCATCAGCCATTCAACCATCGTTTGCCGCAAAACATACCGCAGCGTTTGTTTTTAAAAAATTTATACTGCCATGGAAAACACAGTTTAACCTGAGCTATAATTTTGCAACCGGCCGCCCTTACTACCGAATTGCATATGACGGTACACAAAACAAAAACGTATTTACCGACAGAGGAGAAACCATTAACTACAACAGCTGCAGCTTTAGCGTAAACTATTTGCCCACCATTGGTAAAAAGGATACTAAAAATTTTGCAGTGTGGGTGCTGGGTATAAATAATGTTTTTGGCCAAACGCAGGTGTACACTTATAATTACAGTACAGATGGTACCCGTAAAGTTCCGGTGGGCCCAACAAGCAGAAGATTTGCTTTTATTGGTTGCTTTTTAAGCTTTGGAACAGACAGAACACAGGATGCTATTAATAACAATTTATAGAAACCCCCTCCGCCCCCTAAAGGGGGAACCAGCGGAGAGCTAAGCGAAAATGACAAACACTATTTTATAATCTTCAAAACAATCTCCTCCATTTCTCTTCCGCCAACTGGCGGAGAGATTGAGGGGGCTTTTAAAACTATGTCACATTACAATCAACCTGCACCCGAAGGCAAAGACCCTGAACTTTGGGAGATTGCACAACGCAGGGCAAGCTTTAAAAATCATTTAATTGTATATGTTGTAATCAATGCTTTTTTATGGGCCTTATGGCTTTTTACGGGCAATCAGCATAATGGCACTGATGTTTATAACTGGAGTACCCGACATTATCCATGGCCTATATGGACAACTTTAGGCTGGGGTGTTGGCCTTGCATTTCATTATGCCGGTGCTTATATCTTTCCCAAAGCAAATTCTGTAGAAAGAGAATATGAAAAATTAAAAAATAAAAATAAAAAATAAACTTCATCTTAAAATTATAAACATGAAAAAATTAATTATCTCCGCAGCATTCATTGCATCTTCAATTGTATCATTTGCGCAAAACGATAAATATACAGCCGCAATGCAAAAAAATATATCGGCTATGGATACCAGCTTTAAAAACCCTGCCAATCTTTTAACGCTTGCCAATAATTTTGAGCGTATTGGCACAGCTGAAAAAACACAGTGGCTGGCTTTTTATTATGCAGCACTTTGCCAGATTAATTACGGTTACATGCAAATGCAGGGCAATATGGGTGTGGTAGATGCTATTGCAGATAAAGCAACATTATTAATTGCAAAAGCTGACTCTTTACAGCCCAATAACAGTGAAATAAGTTGTGTAAAAAGTATGATTGCAACCGCACATATGATTGTTGACCCTATGACCCGTTGGCAACAGTATGGCCAGGAAATAGAACAGCACAATGCCGCTGCAATGCAACAAGACCCCACCAACCCAAGACCCTATTATTTAAAAGGAGAAAATTTGAAAGGTACACCAGAGCAATTTGGTGGTGGTTGTAAAACTGCAAAACCAGAATTGCAAAAAGCAATGGATTTATTTGGTGCGTTTAAACCAGCAAGTGAGTTGCACCCTAACTGGGGAAAACAAAGAGTGGAAACACTGCTGAATGAATGTAAATAATTTTAAGTTTAGGACTGTGGCGTATTGCTACAGCCTTTTGTCAAATATTTTTTATGCAAGAAGAAAAATTTTCTCCGCAGGAGAGCCTTCATTTAATTAGCGAAACCATAAGTAAGGCTAAAGCAAGTTACCACGACACCGGCATTGGCCCTATTTTGTGGGGCTGCGTAGTTACAATTTGCGGTTTAGTAAGTTTTTATGCAAGCATGTATAAGATTTCATGGCTTTATAGTGTATGGTTTCTTACTATTATTGCAATTGTACCTCAAATACTAATAAGTATTAAAGAAAGAAAGCAACGCAAATTTGTTAGTCACAATGATGTTGCAACCAGCGCCATCTGGACAACTTTTGGTTTTTCTATGATGGTGTTAAGCATAATTGAAAATATTATGCGGGCAAAATACGACTTGGGTATGCACAGTGCTGTATATATGCTTGTTTACGGTATACCTACTATTATTACAGGTTCAATTTGTAACATTAAATCAATGGTTGTTGGCGGCATACTTTGCTGGATATTTGCAATAGCAAGCACATTTTTTCCATATCCTTTTCCACTTTTATTTATGGCTGCATCTGCTGTAGTTGCATGGTTAATTCCAGGCCTTATGGTAAACGCTAAGTACCGCAAACAAAAAGCCGCCAATGTTTAAAGAGCTGGATCCTATATTACATTCACAGTTGCGGCTGGCTGTTGTTTCGCTTTTAATTAGTGTAAAAGAGGCTGAGTTTACATTTTTAAAAGAAAAAACAAACAGCACAGCGGGCAATTTAAGTGTGCAGATAAATAAGCTGAAGGAGGTGGAATATATTGAAGTAACCAAACAGTTTAAAGACAATTACCCCCAAACTATTTGCCGCATTACCAAAAAAGGTATTGATGCTTTTGAAACTTATGTAAAAGCATTGCAGGGTTACATGAATCCGAACGGGCAGTAACCCCGTCAGCGGTTGTGTTGAACAGCGTGGCTCATCTAAAAATTATAAAACTCACTGAACAAAATGACCCTGTTTACGTTTAACTTTACACATAAATTACCCCATGGCTGCGGTTATAAACGTACAAAATCTTTCCAAGCAATTTAACGAAATACATGCTGTTAACGGCCTTTCGTTTACGGTTAACGAAGGCGATGTTTATGGGTTTTTAGGACAGAACGGTGCTGGTAAAAGCACCACTATCCGCATGTTGCTAAGTTTAATAAAACCTACCGGAGGCCAAATTGAAATTTTTGGAAAAAATTTGCTGACCCACCGCAGCGAAATTCTGAAACAGGTAGGTGCTGTAATTGAAAAACCAGATTTATACAAATATCTTTCTGCCTACCAAAACCTGCGCATTTTTGCTAAAATGAGTGGTGTTAAAGTAACTAAAGAGTTACTGATGGCGCAACTGAAAATGGTTGGGTTGGATGAAAGGGCGCACAGCAAAGTAAAAACCTTTAGCCAGGGAATGAAACAGCGTTTGGGTATTGCAGTAGCCTTAGTGCATAATCCAAAGCTTATTATTTTAGATGA
>JAGVCC010000015.1 GCA_020059395.1 Chitinophagales bacterium
ATGCCAAAGTTTGAAGGCCGTTTAAGTGAAAAAGATATTTTAAATATTCAGAAATATATTTTGACGAAGGCGAGGGAGTAGAAAACCCCGTCAGCGGTTACAAACCCCGCCTGAACGGACGGGCAGGCCTGACGGCGGTTTGATGTAAAAATATTTTGTTGACGAGCTGTAGTTCCTTGATTGAACTTCAGTGGCGACGCTCCGTTCAACTAAGAATATCTATTGGGCTTTTTGTTCAACCCCTTCAGGGTTGTGTGCAGCAGCGGCTTTGTTTTCTCCCCGATACATCGGGGAGTTATTCAAATTAAACTGCTTCGCAGTTGGAAGAAATTTTTAATAACACATAACTTCAATTTATGACAGGCTTATTTAGACCAATGAGATTAGGAAAGGTTTTCTCTTATTCTAATCAATATATTGAGACATCGTTTCTTTTATTCCTATTTCCCTTAAAATCCTATTTCGTAAATCTTAATGCAAAACAGACGATTGAAATTCCATTGAACAAGACATCATTAAAAAACTATTATGCCTCTCTTTCTTTAGTGGGTTCAGGAATTTTATTTTTTGGAAGTATGATTGTATTTGGCCCAACATTTTCAGAAAATGACAGCAATTCTTATCTGGCATATTTTCCTGCAATAATTTCAGGCTTGCTAATTCTATCCGGACTTGTATTGAGTTTTAAATTTGGCAAGTCTGGTAAATATGACATAAAGAAAAGAACTATTTTTCAAAGTATTGTAAACATCAATGCATTGCCTGAATGGTTGGATGCAGATACGGCGAATGATATTTTTCAAAAAAGTAAAGGACAACTTCCTCAAAACTGGAAGGAAAAAATAGTCAATGGAGAATTAACTTCAGACGATTTCTTTCTGTACTATACAATATTATCTTACGAGAATAGAATAAATCCAACTGATGAAAATTCAGCCCTTCTAAATCATTTAGACAAAAAACTGAGTAAATGAAACTGGTGCAATACAACGGAAAGAAGGTAAAACCCTGAAGGGGTTAAATATGAATAGCCCCCGATGCAATCGGGGGAACAAAAACAAAGTGATGGTACGAACCCCGAAGGGGTTCAATATGAAAAACAACAACATTAAAAAAGTGGCAGAGAAAGCAGGGACGTCGCAAATGCTGAATAGAATTACAGAACGTACAAGAGTGCGACGCAACGAAGATGCCATGAAAAACTAAAGCTGGTCTCAAAAAAATAAAATAACACAATGAGAAAATTATTTTTATTAGCATTACTAATTGCCACATTAAACGCAACAGCACAACTTGTCCCGACACTTCGGGAAGACTACAAACAATTCCCTATGTGGAATACAGCATTACCATTTGAACAACGGGTGAATGATGTAGTAAGCCGCTTAACGCTGGAAGAAAAAGTAAACCAGATGCTGAACGCTACACCGGCCATACCAAGGTTGGGCATTCTTGCATACGACTGGTGGAATGAAACATTGCACGGTGTTGCAAGAACGCCTTATAAAGTAACCTCGTATCCTCAGGCCATTGCAATGGCGGCCACATGGGACACTACCTCATTAAAAATGATGGCGCAATATTCTGCAACAGAGGGCAGGGCTATTCAGAATAAATCTATTGAGTTAAACAAAACCGGCGACCGCTATGTGGGCTTAACGTACTGGACGCCGAACATCAATATTTTTCGAGACCCCCGCTGGGGCCGTGGCCAGGAAACTTATGGCGAAGACCCTTTTCTTACTGCCAAACTCGGTGCATCATTTGTAAGAGGTTTACAAGGCGATGATAAAAAATATTTACAGGCTGCAGCATGTGCCAAACATTTTGCAGTACACAGCGGCCCGGAGCCCAGCAGGCACAGCGATAATTTTAATCCTACTGCGTATGATTTGTGGGATACTTATTTACCTGCCTTTAAAGAACTGATTGTAAAAGCTGATGTGGCCGGTGTTATGTGTGCTTACAATGCGGTGGATAAACAACCTTGTTGTGCCAACGACCAGTTGATGATTGATATTTTGCGCAGGCAATGGAATTTTACCGGCTATGTTACCAGCGACTGTTGGGCTATTGATGATTTTTTCCGCTATCATAAAACGCATAAAGACAGTACCAGCTCTGCTATTGATGCGGTAATACACGGCACCGATGTAGAATGTGGCCGCACTGTTTATTTAGCATTGATAGATGCGGTGAAAAAAGGCTTGATAAAAGAATCGCAGTTAGATATTTCGTTGAGAAGATTATTTACTATTCGCTATCGCTTAGGCATGTTTGACCCTGTGAGCATGGTAAAGTATGCACAAACACCAACATCCGTTTTAGAAAGCGATGCACATAAAGCACATGCTTTAAAAATGGCGCAGCAATCAATTGTATTGTTAAAAAATAATAACAACACATTGCCTTTAAAAAAGAGCATTAAAAAAATTGTGGTGGTAGGTCCAAATGCAGATAACCGTGTTGCCGTTCTTGGAAACTACAATGGTATACCTTCTCAAATAGTAACAGTGCTGGATGGCATAAAAGCGAAAGTGGGTAAAGATGTGGAAGTGGTTTTTGAAAGAGGAACAACCTTTGTACATGACACCTTATTAGTGTATGCCGACATAAGCAAACAGTTTAGCTGGGAAAGTAAGCAAGGATTTAAAGCAGAGTATTTTAACAACCGTGATCTCAATGGCGCACCTGCATCAACAATTACAGAAAGTGCCATAGATCATTTTTGGCAGGAGGGACAAACTGTTGTTGGAAATATTATTGCCACTAATTTTTCTGCACGCTACACCACTAATTATACAGCTGCCGCCGATGGAAGTATTACGCTTGAAGTAGACGGAGATGATGGCTATAAATTAAATATTAATGGTAAAGAAGTTATCAATACATGGCTGCGCAATAGAATGGGCGCAAGAACGTATAAATTACAAACAAAGAAAGATACTGTTTATAAAGTTGTGTTAGAATATTTTCAAGGCGCAGGAAAAGCAAATATTACACTGCGTGCAGGAAATTTTGAACGCACCAATTACAATGAACTTGCTAACCGTGTAAAAGATGCTGATGCGATTGTTTATGTTGGAGGCATTTCTCCACAACTGGAAGGGGAAGAAATGCCGGTGAATGCACCGGGGTTTAACGGCGGAGACCGTACCACTATACTTTTACCTGCCGTGCAAACCGAGATGATGAAAACACTGCATGCAACAGGCAAACCGGTTGTGTTTGTGATGCTTACCGGCAGTGCCATTGCTATACCTTGGGAAGATGAAAACATTCCTGCTATTATGAATGCCTGGTACGGCGGACAAAGTGCAGGCACTGCAGTTGCCGATGTATTGTTTGGAGATTACAACCCTGCCGGAAGATTGCCCGTTACATTTTACAAAAGCGATAACGACTTACCCGGCTTTAGCGATTACAGTATGAATAACAGGACCTACCGCTATTTTAAAGGTGATGCATTATATCCTTTTGGTTATGGGTTAAGCTATACTAACTTTACGTACAGTGCCATTGCTGCACCGGTAAAAGTTGCAAAAGGCAAAAATATTACGGTAAGTGTAACAGTTAAAAACACTGGTAAAATAGCTGGCGAAGAAGTGGTGCAGTTGTACACGGCATATAATAATTTAAAAGAACTGAATCCGCTGAAAGCTTTAAAAGGATTTAAACGCATTGCATTAAAAGCAGGCGAAAGTAAAAAAATAAGTTTTACGTTAACGCCTGAGCAACTGTCGTTAATTGATAAAGCCGGCAATGCGTATCAGCCAAAAGAGAAACTAACAATTAGTGTGGGCGGCGGGCAACCGGGAGTGAAAAATAAAACAACGAGTGGGGTGGTGAGTAAAGTGATAAGTGTTTTATAAATCAATATTGATTTCCGATGGAAATCCATATCGGGTGTGTCGTATATTTAAGAATTGTAAGCAATTATTCAAACCAATAATATTATGACATTTCAATTAGACAAGAAGTTTCTAAATGCAATTGAATCTTTAAAAAAGTATGGCATAAACGTTAACCCTAATGGAATTAATCGTCTGTATGAAACATTAAAACTGTATCAGCAGGACAGAGATAATCCAGAATATCCATTATATCTCGTATTGCGAGAATTAGGAGGTAAAACCTACTTGCCTATAGATAACATAGATGAACAATTAAGTGACGATATTTCAACAATTGTTTTTGAAAATTATTTTGCCGAATCTAAAGACCAAACCATTTCACACATTCTTAGAGAGATTCAACGTATTTCCAGACACAGCTTTACTTGTAATGTTTTAGACGAGACCATTTACGATGAAGATAGTGAACAAACATCTGTAACAATACAATTTGCTGTTCTTGACAAAACTTTAGAACTGACCCATGAAGATGAATATGGTGACGGTTCATTATTAGAAGGCTTTCTATCGGACAAACTACTACCAGCTTTAAAAGATTCTATAACTAAAGGACACATTTTATATACTTGTGAGTTTTCTATCAATTTGATATATTTTGAAAATGATAACTACTTTAATTTGTTTAAAGAAGACTTTAGTTACTACAAAGAAATATAATTGCTTACAAATATTTGACAATATGCAGGGGAAACAATCGCAGCAGTATTAAGCTGAATAATGGACAGAAAGTACAAGAGTGCGACGCAACGATGATGCCATGAAAAACTGAAGCTGGAACCATGCCTTCGCTTTGCTTCGGCAGGCAGGCAAAAAATTTATCTTAAAAAATACGCTGTATGAACAAACAAAACACCAACCGCAGAAAATTTTTACAGAACGTAACAAAAGCCTCTGGCTTAATGATGCTGGCACCATTAGCAGGTGCTGCTAACTTTAAACACATCGAATCTTCAAAAAAACAAAATCCTGTTGTTGTTCCGCCCGGTAAAATAAAGTTTGCAGTCATCAATATTAACCATCCGCATATATATGGAATGACGGATGCTATAAAACGGGGCGGTGGCGAATTAGTATCGGTATATGCTAAGGAAGCTGATTTGTTAGCGGCGTTTGTAAAAGCATATCCTGATGTTAAGCAGGCAAAAAGCGAAACTGAAATTTTGGAAGATACTTCCATTCAGTTGGTATTAAGCTCCGGCATTCCTGATGAAAGAGCACCGCTGGGTATTAAAGTAATGCAGCATGGTAAAGATTATTTAACTGATAAACCCGGCA
>JAGVCC010000459.1 GCA_020059395.1 Chitinophagales bacterium
ATATTTTGGGCAGCAACACCAGTGGCCAACACTGCAAACAGCAACAGTGTAATCAGTTTAATACTTAAAAATAAACAAACAACTGTTAACATAAAACAAAACAGGTGTTTTTAAAATTGCTGCAATTTATATAGGATGTGACATCTCTTTTGGAGTAATCAAACTTAAAAAACTACTTCAAGAGGTGTCACCTCTATAAGCAATTTTATATACACCCAACAAAACAGCCCGGGGGTTCCGGGCTGCTATTGCTGAAAAAGTTTTGTGCTTGTGATTACAATTTCATAATGGGGTAAGTCTTTTAATCTTTGGTTACATAGTTTTCAAAAGACTGGATTATTTTGTTTTCTCCGTTGCTCTTCTTTGGTTGTTACTCAATAATTTTTTACAGGGTTGGATTTTATCTGGTTTACACCGGGATAAGGTTTATTGGCCGGTTTTTGCAATGGTTATTGGATTTTTGTATTGTTGGCTTGTTCAGGATTATTAGTGCGTTAACAGTGTAAAATTGCATTATTAATTCGGGTAAGGCAGTTCGTATTCTTTCAAAGGAGGCTTTTTTTCGGCGAAAAGCCTCTTTAGCCCGATAGCAGGTTATATGCACCCTTAAAAAACAGCCACTTGCCGCTAAAGCGTTTTGTGTTTTGCCCGTTAACGGTTAGTTTTGCAGTGTAAAAAAACAAAATCATTTAAATAAAAATAGAAACTAACAACATGGCATACGATGTAATTGTTTTGGGCAGTGGCCCCGGTGGTTATCCTGCAGCAATAAGGGCCAGTCAGCTTGGTAAAAAAGTGGCAATTGTAGAAAAAGAAAGCCTTGGCGGCATTTGCCTTAACTGGGGTTGTATACCTACAAAGGCATTATTAAAAAGCGCACAGGTGTATGAGTATGCCAAACATGCAAAAGATTACGGTATTACTATTGCCGACCCCACTGCAGACTTTAGTGGCGTTATTGGCCGCAGCCGCGGCGTGGCCGATAAAATGAGCAAAGGCATTCAGTTTTTAATGAAGAAGAATAAGATTGATGTAATTATGGGCACCGGCAAATTAATTGCCGCCAACAAACTGGAGATTACTGCTGCCGACGGCACTAAAAAAACAGAAGAAGCAAAAAACATTATTATAGCCACCGGTGGCCGTGCAAGGCAATTGCCAACGCTACCAATTGACGGTACTAAAATTATTGAATACCGTAAAGCTATGAGCCTGCCCACGCAGCCAAAGAGCATGATTATTTGCGGCAGTGGCGCTATAGGCAGTGAGTTTGCATACTTCTACAACAGCATGGGCACACAGGTTACCATGGTAGAGTTTATGCCACGCCTGGTACCGGCAGAAGATGAAGACATAAGCAAAGAGCTGGAAAAGCAATTTAAAAAACAGGGCATGACGATTATGACGAACAGTGAAGTGCTGAGCGTTGATACAAGCGGTGCCGGTGTTAAAGCAAAAGTAAAAACACAAACTGGCGAAGTAACATTGGAAGCTGATATTTTATTAAGCGCTGTTGGGGTTGTTGCCAATATTGAAGGCATAGGCCTTGAAGCCCTGGGCATTAAAACAGATAAAGGAAAAATTATTGTAGATGCCAACCAGCAAACAAGTGTAAAAGGTGTGTATGCCATTGGTGATTGTACACCCGGCCAGGCACTGGCACACGTGGCCAGTAAAGAAGGCATTAATGCCGCCGAACATTTAGCGGGGCACCACCCGGAGCCAATGGATTATAACAACATACCCGGCTGTACTTATTGCACTCCAGAAATTGCAAGCGTAGGCTACACAGAAAAAGCAGCTAAGGAAGCAGGTTACGAAATTAAGGTAGGCAAGTTTCCGTTTATAGCAAGTGGTAAAGCGGTGGCAAGCGGTGCCACTGATGGTTTTGTAAAAGTAATTTACGATGCTAAATACGGCGAATTTTTAGGCTGTCATATGATTGGCATGAACGTAACTGATATGATTGCAGAAGCCGTGGTGGCCCGCAAGCTGGAAACCACCGGCCACGAAATATTAAACGCTGTGCATCCACACCCCACCATGAGTGAGGCCATGAAAGAAGCCACTGCAGTTGCTTATGGCGAAGCAATAGATATTTAAAAAGTAAAGACAAACACAGTTATAATCCCGGTGCATTGCGCCGGGATTTTTTTATGAGTGAACTGTAGTTTGTTGATAGGCATTGCGTAAGCTCCCCTTTTTAGTACAGTTTAAAAGTAGAAAATCTGTATGCATGAAATGACCTGCACTTTTTATGATAAAACAGGCAATGAAATTTTAACGGAGCAGATTCCGCAATAAGTACTGTACTAAGCCGGAAGCGTATAAACCTGTGCCGTAATACTTTGCTACACTTTACTTAACTACTTATGTTGTACATTTATTTTTAAAGCAACCCATGCTACTAAAAAAATACACTCCCAATTGGGTCAATAATTTTACTGACATTAAAAATACAATAGCACAAGCCTTACACGGCATTGAAAATAATATAGAACATGTAGGCAGCACTGCCGTACCAATGTTAGATGCAAAACCGATAATAGATATTGACATTGTTTATTACACCCCATCAGATTTTGAAAAGATAAAAGCCGGCTTGCAAGCGCTGGGGTATTTCCATAACGGTAACCAAGGTATACAAGACAGGGATGTATTTAAAAGAACCGGAAAAAGCAACAACTACATACTTGATACCTTACAGCACCATTTGTATGTTTGCCCACACACCAGTAAAGCGCTGGAGCGACACATTTTAACAAGAAATATTTTAAGAAACAACGAAAGGGCAAGACTGCAATACCAGCAATTAAAATACAATCTGGCAGCAAAGGCTAATCAAGATAGAAAAAAATATGCCGCATTGAAAGAGGTTGATGTAAATATCTTCTTCGACACTATTATAGCAGAACAAAAAACTGCTGAAAGTATAAAGTAATCAGTAAAGCCTTACAATCCTCCTTCTTTCCGTTTGCGTCTTGCCACCCAGTCTTCTTCTTTGGGTGTGGTAAACGCCTGTAGCAGCGCTACCACAAACATCAACGCAATATTACCCGCCATAAAAGCCAGGCTGAAGCTTTTAAAATTACTGATGTCGTTACTGCCAAATTTTAAAGACACATAGTACAGTATATCTGCCACCAGTACCGCCATACAACTGCAAAAACCAACTATCATTAAAAACTGGCTGATGATTTTTACCGGCTTGTACGGGTGCTTTTTTGTACGCCTGATGAACAGGTAATACACGCCGGCAAACAATGCTGGCGGCAGCCCCATTACCAGCAACTCGTAAAAAACATCTAAGGGTCTGCTGGCAAAAATTTTTAAAAACCCATAGAAGAAACCGATTATAAGCGCAATAACAAGCTGCACCAATAAAAATGCGCCAGCAATTAAAAAGTACAGTTTCGAATATTTTGTAAACCGGTCTTCCATATAATTATTTTACCAGCGGGCTGTCTTTTGCAAGCATTGAAGTATCTAGTTGTTGTTGTGTGCGCCGAAGGTTTTCATCAACTGCTTTAAAATCATTTAAAATTTTGTTGTGTTGTTCTTGTGCGGCATGGGCTATTTTTTTTAACAAAAAAAAGGTTACACTACCTGCCAAAACAATCAAAGCCACTATCACTACTATAAATGGTTTAGGTTGCATTTTGTTTAAAAATAACTGAGGTTAGTTTTTGGGGTAAGTGCCAGCAGTGTTTCATACATCAGTTTTATGGTGTTCTCCACGTCGTCTTTATGCAGCATTTCAACCGTAGTGTGCATATAGCGCAGCGGTATGCTTATTAAAACTGAAGGGCAGCCATCATTTGCA
>JAGVCC010000244.1 GCA_020059395.1 Chitinophagales bacterium
GCAAGAAATATTTATCTCATTGACAGGCATACAAAAGAGATGATATTGCTTTCAGCCGGGCATAAAGCAACAGCTGCAGACCATCCGCATCCAACTATGAGTCCCGATGGTACAAAAATTCAAATTCAATCTGCCATGTTATCTGCCGATAACCGCAGTATGAATATTTGTATTATTCCTGTGCCGGAAGAGTGGTTAAAACGGAAGTATAATGATTAAGAAAAATTCATTTTGTTGACAAGCCGTATAACCTTGATTGAACTTCAGTGGCGACGCTCCGTTCAACTGTATATCTTTGTTCATCTTTTATCAATGTGTAAAAAGAACTATATTTCAATAACTACTTATCACTATGCGTAAATTATTTTTTGTTTTAAGCACAATATTCATTTTTTGTTACAGTGCAACTGCACAGCAAAAAAGAAATGTAATAAAACGTACTTCAATATCAAGCCCCAATAAAAAAATAACAGCAGAGGTATTACTCTCCAGTAAAAACACTGCCATTTACAACATTATATATTCCGGCAAAACAATTTTACAAAACTCAGCATTGGGAATTATAAGAGAAGATGCTGACTTTGCAAATAACCTGCAATGGCTAAGCAGCAGCGAACAGAAAACGGTGAAAGATGAATACAAAATGCTCACGGCAAAAAAATCGTTAATAAAATATGCAGCCAATAAAAGAACCATCAGTCTGCTCAATAAAAATGGCGATGCTTTTAATATTGTTTTTCAGGTATCGAATGATGGCGTGGCTTTTCGTTATGAGTTTCCTCAAATATCAACTGAAATAAAAAAAATAAAACAGGAGCTTACCAGTTTTAAATTTAACGAAGGCACCCGTGCATGGCTGCAGCCAAAAACAGAATCTCAAAGCGGATGGGAGCATACCAACCCCTCTTACGAAGCACATTACAAAATGGATATTGCCACCGGCACAGCAGCGCCGGGGCAAAATGGCTGGGTATATCCTGCCATGTTTAAGTATGATGATGTGTGGATGCTGATAACAGAAGCTGCATTGGGCAGAACTTATTGCGGCACTGCATTGCAACAGTTTTCTCCTGATAATGAATACAAAATTAATTTTCCGCAGGAAGCAGAAAAATTTACAAACGGAGTGTTATACCCTGAATCGAAATTGCCCTGGCAAACACCCTGGCGCATTATTGCGATAGGCAGTTTAAAAACTATTACAGAATCTACCTTAGGCACCGACCTGGCATTGCCTGCCATAATAATGGACAGCAGTTTTATAAAACCCGGCCGCTCTTCCTGGAGCTGGATAATGAGTAAGGATGATAATATTGTTTATGCCGAACAGAAAAAATACATTGACTATGCAGCTGACATGCATTGGGAATATTGTTTGATAGATGTAAACTGGGATACAAAAATTGGCTACGATAAAATAAAAGAACTGGCAGATTATGCCGCTGCAAAAAAAGTAGGATTGATTTTGTGGTACAACTCTGCCGGCGACTGGAATACGGTAAAGTATCACCCAAAAGATAAATTGTTAACGCATGAAAGCCGTGTAGCCGAATTTGCAAAGCTGCAGCAAATGGGTATAAAAGGCATTAAAGCAGATTTTTTTTCAGGTGACGGACAATCGATGATAAATTATTACCAGGATATTTTAGAAGATGCCGCCACTTATCATTTACTCATAAATTTTCATGGTGCCACATTGCCAAGAGGATGGCAACGAACTTATCCCAACTTAATGACAACAGAAGCAGTTTACGGATATGAAATGATAACCTTTGGCCAAAAAGATGCAGACACTGCTGCACCGCACATGGTTATGAGTGCCTTTGCCCGCAATGCATTCGACCCAATGGATTTTACACCGGTTAACCTGTATAAAATTCCACGTATTGAAAGAAGAACAAGCGCAACTTTTGAAATGGCCACCGCTGTAATATTTTTATCGGGCATACAGCATTTTGCCGAAAGCCCCGAAGGAATGGCGAAGATGCCGGAGCCGGTAAAAAATTATATGCAAAATATTCCATCGCATTGGGATGATGTAAAATTTATTGACGGTTACCCCGGAAAATTTTATGCTGTAGCAAGAAGAAGCGGCAGCAAATGGTATGTAGCGGCTATTAATGGAGATACCGCATCTAAACAAATCAATCTGCAAACATTGCCTTTTCTCAAACCATTTAAAACAGGTACATTGTTTACAACTAACAATGCCCATGAAATTGTTACAGAAAAGAAAACGGTGTACGCCAATAAAAATGAAACCATCATCATAAAGGCAAACGATGGTTTTGTGTTAGTGTTTGAATAAATCTATTTGAGTTATAGTGTTTTTTTTAATTGCCCCGGCCTTCAGGCCGGGGATAAAAAGTGATATTCTAAATGGGCTTTAGCCCAAAGCATACAAGTAAGACTCTTTTAATTATGAAAGGAATAATATCATTGCTGATTTTATTTTTTGCTGTTTCAACAACGGCACAAAACAGAACTGCTCCCAAACCTTTATTCGACGACCCCATTTATCACGGCGCAGCCGACCCTGTTATTATTTACAACAAAGCAAAAAAGAAATGGTGGATGCTGTACACTAACCGCAGGGCATCCATACAAGATTCTACCGTGCAATGGGTGCATGGCACACGTATTGGTATTGCAGAAAGTAAGGACGGAAAAAAATGGAAATACATTGACACAGCAAATATTAACTACCGCCCCGATGAAGGCTATACACACTGGGCGCCGGATGTTATAGAACACAACGGCACTTATCACATGTACTTAACTTATGTACCCGGCACTTTTAAAGACTGGAATCATCCACGGGTAATTGTGCATTTAACCAGCAGCGATTTA
>JAGVCC010000121.1 GCA_020059395.1 Chitinophagales bacterium
GAAGCAAGAATATTAAAATTGAATGGGTACGATAAAACCGGCCTGCATCCATCTATGACCGGTTTGCAAAATATGTATAATGAGAATAAAGTAAAAATATTGCAGGCCGTAGGTTATCCGCAGCCAAACTTTTCTCACTTTCGTGCCACCGATATTTGGATGACGGCCAGTAACAGTACACAGGAAGTGTACACCGGCTGGGCAGGCAGGTATTTAAATTATGAATACCCTAATTTTCCTAACGGTTATCCTAATACAGATGTGCCAGATCCGCTGGCAATACAAATTGGCTCTATAGCAGCTTTAACCACACAAGGGCCATCAGTTAATATGGCAATGAGTATTACCAGCGCCACTAATTTTTACCAGTTAATAAATGGCACCAGCGATACGGTTCCTGCAACAAAGGCTGGTAAAGAATTAAGTTATATACGCACTGTTGCCAAACAAACACAACAGTACGCAGGAAGAATAACCACAGCCGCAAATAAAGTAACCACACAGGCAGCTTACCCAACTAATAACAGCCTTGCAGATCAATTAAAAATAGTTTCCCGTTTAATTAAAGGCGGCTTAAATACAAGAGTGTATATGGTAAGCTTTGGTGGATTTGATAACCACAGTTTGCAAACCACCACTACAGATACAACTGTGGGAACACATGCTACATTGCTGGGCAGGGTAAGCGATGCGATTGCAGCTTTTCAAAATGATTTGGTTTTTTTAGGCATTGAAGACCGTGTGGTGGGCATGACCTTTAGCGAATTTGGCCGCCGCATTAAAAGTAACAGCAGTGTTGGTACCGACCATGGTGCCGCTGCACCATTATTTGTTTTTGGTAAAGCGGTGCAGGGTGGTGTATTGGGCGATAACCCTGCCATACCAACAAATGCAACTGTTAATGATAACGTTCCTATGCAGTACGATTTCAGGAGTATTTACGCTACCCTGCTGCAAAACTGGTTTTGTCTGGATAAAGCAACAGTGCAGGGGTTGTTTCCGGCGGGCTTAAATACACAATTGCAGGATTTACCATTAATAAAAGCCGGTGTGTGCAATGGTACTACAACACCGCCAAACACAAACACAGGTAAAACAGTAATATCAAATTATCCAAACCCCTTTACCAATAAAACAACTATTGAGTTTAAGACAGAAGGTGGCCATACACTGATACAAATAATAGATACAGCAGGCCGTTTATTGCTCGATTTGCTGGAGAAAGATTACCCTGCGGCAACCACACAAACCATTACGTTTGATGCATCACATTTACCCAACGGTATTTATTATGCAAGGTTTCAAAATGGAACAGTGCAGCAGGTAAGGCCAATGATGAAAGTGAGATAAATAGTACTGATAAATAAAAAAGCAAAGAGCCGGAAAAAATATTTCCGGCTCTTTTATTATTAGTTCTTAAAAAATATTCATCAATCTTCGCCAACATCTCCTCTGTTTCCCTTCCCTTTGGGATTCCTGCAAAGGAACGAACGCAGTTCAAGGATGGGCTTTTGGGCTTCTAATCCGTTATCCTGTGTCCGGCATTCACCCAGTCCACAATTTTTTGTTTATCAGCTGCGGTAAGTTGTCCGCCTTCAGGCATAAAAGTAGGATTGCCGTCAACAGTACGTGCCTTAATACGGTCCCAGCTGTTTACAACACTGTTATCATCATCAAAATTTTTGCCGCCGCTTACACCGCCGTTTAAATGGCAGGGGCCACAGTAGCCGTTAACAATGGTACGCACGGCAAAAAATTTAGCGCCATAGCCATTAATAGTTAATTGTGCAGTATCGCTGCAGCCGGCACTGGTTTTAGCAGTTACAATGTAGTTGCCTGCAGCCAGGTTAAAAAAGTTTACCGACGGCTGAAATGCAGTGCCATTAATACTATAAATATATTCAGAGCCGATTGGTGATGTTACCGTAATAGTGCCCAATTGCTGCCCGGTTACAGTATGTGTTTTTGATGCCGCAGTAACAACGGTTACCCCGGCACAAGGGTTGGTTGGTGGTGGGGCAGGAGTATCAGTTTTTTTACAGCTGTTTGCTGTAAAAATTAATATGCAGGCAAAAGTGGAAAGCAGGATTAATTTCTTCATAACTTAAATGTACTATAAATTTAAAATACCAGCAAAAGGCTGAGACCTTGGCCAGATGTGTAAGTTTAATAATCAACATACTAAATACTTATTTTTGCAGCATGCAAATAACAGCAGTTACAGATAGTATTACAGCAGGCCAGTTTTTAAAAGTACCGCTAGGATTATACAAAAACGACCCCAATTGGGTGCAGCCGCTTGATAAAGATATTGATGAAGTATTTGACAAAGAGAAGAACAAAGCTTTTCGTTTTGGCGAAGCAATACGCTGGATACTGAAAGATGACAGCGGCGCTTTAGTTGGCCGCATTGCAGCATATGTAAACAATAAGTATAAAACCAAAGGCGATGAGGGTTTGGTAGGAGGTATTGGATTTTTTGAATGTATAAATAATCAGGACGCAGCCAACCTGCTGCTGGATACTGCCAAAGACTGGCTGCAGCAAAAAGGTATGTACGCCATGGATGGCCCCATAAATTTTGGGGAACGTGACCGCTGGTGGGGTATGGTGGCAGAAGGTTACCACCCACCTTTGTATTGCATGAATTATAATCCGCCTTACTACATGCAGTTATTTGAAAACTATGGCTTTCAGGTTTTTTTTAACCAGATTTGTTTTGGGTTTGATCCTGAAAAAAAACTGAGCGATAAAATTTTTCAGCGGCATAAGCAGGTGGAAGCAGATGGTAATTTTTCTTTTAAAACAATTAAAAAAGACCAGCTGGAAAAATTTGCAGAAGAC
>JAGVCC010000205.1 GCA_020059395.1 Chitinophagales bacterium
CAATGGCCGTAGAAATTTTTTACAAAACGTAACAAAAGCTTCTGGTTTAATGATGCTGGCACCATTAGCAGGCGTTGCTAATTTTAAATCTGTACAATCTTCTAATAAACCGGTTGAAACATTTATTCCGCCCGGTAAAATAAAGTTTTCGGTAATCAATATTAACCATCCGCATATTTATGGAATGACGGATGCTATAAAACGGGGCGGCGGCGAATTAGTATCGGTGTATGCCAAAGAAGCTGATTTGTTAGCAGCGTTTGTAAAAGCATATCCTGATGTAAAGCAGGCAAAAAGTGAAAATGAAATTTTAGAAGATGCTTCCATTCAGTTGGTGTTAAGCTCCGGCATTCCTGATGAAAGAGCGCCGCTGGGTATTAAAGTAATGCAGCATGGTAAAGATTATTTAACTGATAAACCCGGCATCATTACTTTAAAACAACTGGCCGAAGTAAAGAAGGTGCAAAAGGAAACCAAACGCATTTACTCCATTATGTACAGCGAACGTTTGGAAAACAGGGGTACAGAAAAAGCCAGTCAGTTAGTTAAAGCTGGTGCCATTGGCCAGGTAATACAAACCATAAATATTGCGCCGCACAGAATCAGCAATAAGTTTGGCACTGCTGGTTTAGCAGTAAGGCCCGATTGGTTTTGGGATAAAAAAAGATATGGTGGCATTATAACCGACATCGGCTCTCACCAGTTTGACCAGTTTTTACATTTTACCAACTCAACAGAAGCAAAAATTTTAGCATCGCAGGTGGGCAATGTGCATTTTCCACAAGCGCCGCTGTTTGAAGATTTTGGAGATGTGATGTTAACTGGCAATGGCGGCACTGGTTATATAAGAGTGGATTGGTTTACACCAAACGGATTGGATAGTTGGGGCGATGGCCGGTTAACCATACTGGGTACAGATGGATATATTGAAGTAAGAAAAAACATAGACATCCTCTCTGGCAATAAAGGCGGTAATCATTTGTACCTGGTAAACCAAAAAGAAACGGTGCATATGGATTGCAATAATGAAACATTACCATTCGGTGGTTTATTTGTTGATGATGTATTGAACAGAACAGAAACTGCCATGAGCCAGGCACATTGCTTTTTAGCAACAGAGCTGGCGCTGAAAGCGCAGAAGAATGCAAGGGTGATGAGTTTGAAGAAGTGAGCTCACAGATTGCTGGCGAAATGTTGGCTGCTATATTTGACAAATTGTAAAATATCAAACTGAATTAATCAATGAAAGTTTTTAAAATTACTTTTTTAAAAGTTGTTTCATACTTTACCTGGCCTGTTATTGGACTTTTGATTTTAGCAGGAGTTTTTTATTATGTTATACGAAACCTGAGTTTTTTAAATGATAGGATTTTCCTTACAACAGTTTTGATTTTAGTATTCATTTTTATGGTGCCTATGTTGATTCTGTTAATCAATCACTATATTTATTTCAGAACAAAAAAAATTGAATTTGACGAGGTACAAGATGTTGTATATTTTTCAGACAAAACAAAATCAGTAAAAGTTTTTAAAAAAGATATTACCGAAATCAATGAATACAATAATGGATATGCAAGAATAACTTGGAATAATATTTATGTATGGGAAATAAAGACAAAAGACCAAATATTTAAGTTGACAAATATTATCATTAGTAAAACAGTTTTTGATAAATTATTTGAAGGAAATGGAATCTCAAAACAATTCAAATTTTTCCCAATAATTTAATACAAAAGCCAACATGGGTTTTCGCCGTTGTTGGTCGCCTGACCAATAACTACGCTAAGATAAAAGTTGAATAAAGAACAGAACGTACAAGTGAGTGACACAACGATGATGATAGTAGTACTAAAGCTGATAACAAAAAAAATTATCTCAAATAAAATAAGCTGTATGAAAAATAAAAAACTGCATAACGCCCCTTTAGGGGATGGGGGTAAACAAAACATTGGCCGCCGCAAATTTTTAACCGACTCTGCCAAAGCCGCCATCGGTACCGGCATTGCATTTAGTTTTCCTTCCATTGTTCCGGCAAGTGTGTTTGGCAGAAATGCGCCGAGCAACAGAATTAATGTAGCAGCCATTGGTACAGGCCGCATTTCAAGAGGGCATGATATGCCCGGTGTGTGGCAGCATGATTTTGCACAGATAATGGCGGTGTGTGATGTAGATGCACTAAGAGCAGAAGACGGAAAAAAATTAGTGAATGAATATTACAGCAAAAAAAATGGTACACCATACGATGGTGTAAAAGTGTACAGCAATTATAAAGAGTTGCTGTTGAATAAAGATATTGATGCAGTTATCATCAGCACACCCGACCATTCACATGCTATGATTGGTGTGGCGGCTGCAAAAGCGAAGAAGCATATCTACATGCAAAAGCCTGCATCGCTTACCATTGCCGAAGGAAGAATAATAAGCGATGTGGTAAATAAAAGCGGTGTAAAATTTCAAATAGGCAGTCAGCAAAGAAGTACTGAACAATTCAGGTATGCAGCCGAGCTGGTGCGTAATGGAAGAATTGGCGATTTAAAAACTATTTATGTTGGTCTGCCCGGCGACCCTGCTGGCGGCAAGAAAGATGAAATGCCTGTTCCCAAAAATTTGAATTACGATATGTGGCTGGCATCTACTCCCGATGTGTATTATACCGAAGAGAGAGTGCATCCGCAGGTTGGTTACGGCAGGCCCGGCTGGTTGCGTTGCGAACAATTTGGTGCAGGTATGATTACCGGTTGGGGCAGTCATCATATTGACAGTGCACACTGGGGCATGGGTATGGAACGCAGCGGCCCAATAGAAATTTGGAGTGAGAAATCAGAATTTGCTACCGGAGGATTATGGAATGTGCATGGCATTTTTAAAACACATGCTATGTATGCAAATGGTGTACACATGATAGTAAGCAATGAATTTGATAACGGAATTAAGTTTGAAGGCACCAAGGGCTGGATATTTGTTAGCAGAGGCGATTACCAGGTTACTGCATCTGATGGAAATAAGGGAGCAGCACAGGCAAAAAAATTAGATGCCAGCGACCCTAAACTGCTTACATCTGTTATTGGCGAAAATGAATTTCATTTTACCGTAAGCAAAAGCCATCATGGTAACTGGCTGGAAGCGATAAGGGATAACAAAAAAACTATTGCGCCTGCGGAAGAAGCACACCGTAGTTGCAGTGCCTGTTTGTTGCATCACATTGCAATGAAATTAAACCGTAAACTTTACTGGAACCCTAAGAAAGAAAAATTTAAGGATGATGCAGAGGCAACGAAGATGCTGAGCAGGGTGCAGAGGAAGGGGTTTGAAACCAAGTGAAGACCCCGTCAGCGGTTAAAAACCCTGACGGCGGTTGTAAAAAAGTGAAGAATGATTTTGTTTACCAGTTTACCTGCCGTAATTTTTATGGAGGCAGGCTTTTGTTCCCTGATTGAGCATTGTTGCGACGCTCCGTTCAACTGAAGAATTACTATTGAGCTTTTATCGAAGCGATTTTATAATCTGTGAGAAAAACTTTTATGCAAAAACTTAAAACACTTCTTCTCTTATTGTTGCTGCCTATTACAATATTAGCACAAC
>JAGVCC010000181.1 GCA_020059395.1 Chitinophagales bacterium
AAATACGTTCGGTAGTGGTGGTTTTACCAGCATCAATATGAGCGGCAATACCAAAGTTTCTCTGAAATTTTAAATCAGCCATGTGATTAATTATTAATTGTTGATTGTTTATTATTGTGAGCCCGGCGGCTGAATCTTTACTGAGTTTCAGTGAAGTCGGACCCTTGTACTGTATATCTAAATTGAACAAACACAGCGGTTTCGCTGCAATTCCCCCGTAGCATCCACTAATGTGGCTGGGGGTAATATGGTGTATTAAACTCTCATAGACCGCTAAATAAAGCGCCGCTTTCCCTGCTGTTCCTTCTTTCGTCAGCGACTTTTTAGCGGCGCAAAGGTAGGGGTTTTTATTTAAGAAATGAAGGGATTGGGGAAGTTTTTAGGGGAGACAATATTGATATAAAAAGTATAAAAGGATTCTGCATTATTTTTAAACCTTTAAATAATTGTAAAAATTTTTTATAATATGAATCAACCTGAAAAAACCAGCTTTCAAAAATTGCTTGACAGCGGTATTATACCCAACAACCACCCCGAAATGATTAAAGTGTGGGAAGTTGTACAACAAACCATTGCAAAATCGCTCTTACTTAATTCAGCAACAAGCATTGAGCAAATACGCCAACATTTAAGCGAAATTACTGGCAGCAACATAGAAGACAGTACAACTGTTTTTATACCTTTTTACACAAATTTTGGCCAGCATATAAAAATTGTTAAAAACGTTTTTATAAATCACGCCTGTAGTTTTTTAGATTTAGGAGGTATAACTATTGAGGATGATGTACTGATAGGGCCCAAAGTAAATATTATTACAGAAAACCACCCTACAGATCCTGCCCAAAGAAAATCGCTGGAACTTAAAGCTGTTGTAATTAAAAGAAATGCTTGGATTGGTGCCGGAGCTACTATACTGCCTGGTGTAACCATTGGCGAAAATGCAATAGTAGCTGCTGGTGCCGTTGTAAATAAAGATGTTGATGCTAATACAATTGTTGGAGGCATTCCGGCAAGAGTTTTAAAGTATATTGATTAAGTAAATAATCAGTTATTTAAAGTGTAAGTAAGGCCGGATGTTTTTAATAAGACTCCCCATCTTTTTTTCTTTTTTCTCTCCACAAAACTTAACTTTAGCAACTACACTAAAAGTTATGCAAACAAACAAACCAAACGGCTGCGCTAATGAAAGCCGCCGCAGCTTTTTTAAAAAGTCAACCGCTATTGCTGCATTGGCCGCCATGCCGCCTTTGCTGGCCAAAGCTGGGGAAAATGATGAGAAGCTGGCGGAATACTTTGAAAAAGTACCACTGCAATTAGAAATTAACGGCAAGCCTTACTCCTTAACTGTAGAGCCAAGGGTAACACTATTGGATTTACTGCGGGAGCAACTGGGCTTAACCGGCACCAAAAAAGGTTGCGACCACGGGCAGTGCGGTTGCTGTACGGTGCATGTAGACGGGCAGCGCATTAACTCCTGCCTTAGCCTGGCAGTAATGAACCACGGCAAAAAAGTAACAACAATAGAAGGGATTGCCAATGGCGACAATCTGCACCCCATGCAAACTGCGTTTATGAAGCATGACGGCTTTCAGTGCGGCTATTGCACACCGGGGCAAATTATGAGTGCCATTTGCTGCATACGGGAAGGCCATGCCGGCACACCGGAAGAAATACGGGAATACATGAGCGGAAACATTTGCCGCTGCGGTGCTTACCCAAACATTATTGATGCCATTACCGAAGTAAAAAAAGGAGGGCAGCCATTATGATAAACTTTGAATATACCAAAGCCAGCAGCACAAAAACAGCCATTGACGCTTCTTTAAAAAACAACAACGCAAAATTTATTGCAGGCGGTACCAACCTGGTTGATTTAATGAAAAAAGGCATTACTGCACCACAGCGGTTAATTGATATTACCGCACTACCTTTAAAAAACATTAACAGCGATGCAAAAGGAATAACCATTGGTGCATTAGTTGCCAACAGTGCAGCAGCAGAAAATGAAACGGTAAAAACAAAATATCCGTTACTGGCTATGGCATTAAACGCAGGTGCTTCTGCACAGTTGCGCAACATGGCAACAGTGGGTGGTAATATTATGCAGCGCACCCGCTGCAGTTATTTTTATGATATTACAATGCCTTGTAACAAACGCAACCCCGGCACTGGCTGTGGCGCTGCAGAGGGTTACAACCGTATGCATGCTGTATTTGGCGCAAGCGATAAATGTATTGCAGTACACCCGAGTGATATGTGTGTGGCATTGGCAGCATTAAATGCAACAGTAAACATCAGCAGCAGCAAAGGCGATAAAAAAATATTGTTTACCGATTTTCACCGCCTGCCAGGAGATACACCTGAATTGGATAATAATTTACAAGCCGGTGAATTAATTACGGCTATACATATTCCTGCCAATAATTTTAATAAAGCATACTACTTAAAAATACGTGACCGCCTCTCTTATGCCTTTGCATTGGTATCGGTTGCTGTTGCGCTTGAAGTTAAAAACGGCATAATAAAAGATGTTAGCCTTGCCATGGGTGGTGTGGCACACAAGCCTTGGCGCTTAACTGCAGTTGAAAAATTTTTAATCGGCAAAACAGCATCGCAGCAAGTATTTAAAGATGCTGCTGCTATGGCAATGGACGGCGCTACAACATATGAACACAATACCTATAAAATAAAACTGGGCAAAGCGGCTGTGTTGGAAGCATTAACTAAAGCAGTCGTGTAATTGCTTTATTACTTCATCATTTAAGAAAATAAACATGGAAGATATTTTAATAAACACCTTACAAACCCCACCGGATGATGACCGTGCCGATGGCCTTGCAAAAGTTACAGGCAAAGCCACTTTTACGGCAGAGCATAAATTACCAGGCCTTGTGTATGGTGTATTTGTCTGCAGTACCATTGCAAAAGGTGCTATAAAAAATATGGCTACTGCATTTGCCAAAAATGCGCCGGGTGTTATTGATGTAATATATTATCTCAATTGCCCCGAAGTGCCCGGCTATAAACCTGCCGAAGGAAAAAATGCAAGAAATTACAATGGCCTGAAAGTTTTTTACAACAATATGGTGGTAAGCAACGGGCAGCCTATTGCAATGGTGGTGGCCGATACTTTTGAAAGAGCTGTGCATGCAGCTACCCTTGTAAAAGTGCAGTACCAAACAGAAAAAGCGGTTACTGATTTTGATAAAAATAAATTTAACGATGCCCAATTAAAAGGCAACGACAATTACAGCCGCAATGAAAAAGATGCCTGGAAAAACGCCGAAGTAAAATTAGAAGCTGAATATACCATACCCATAGAAACGCATAACCCAATGGAAATGCATGCCACCACGGCTGTATGGGAAGATGGAAATAAATTGACGGTGTATGATAAATCTCAGGGGCCAAAAGGCGTGCAGAGCGAACTTGCAAGAATGTTTGCACTGGAGGAAAAAAATGTAAAAGTAATTACAGAGTTTGTAGGCGGTGCTTTTGGCAATGCCTTACGCAGCTGGCCACATGTATACGCTGCAGTTATTGCAGCTAAAAAAATAAACCGCCCTGTAAAAGTGATGTTAAACAGGGAACAGATGTTTACCATGGTGGGATACCGTCCGCAAAGCTGGCAAAAAATTGGTATTGGTGCCGGTAAAGATGGTAAGCTGTTTGGCATAACACACCATGCAGTAAGCAACACATCCAGTTATGAAGATTTTAGAGAAGCCATAGTAACAGGCTCGCAATTTTTATACAACTGCCCCAATGTAAATACCAATTATAAAATGCTGCCGCTGGATGTTAACACACCCATTTGGATGCGTGGGCCCGGCCCTGCCACCGGTTGTTTTGGTTTAGAAAGTGCATTAGACGAATTAAGTTACCAGTTGAATATTGACCCAATAGAATTAAGAATTATAAATGACACCACCATCAATCCGGTAAGTAAATTACCATGGACAACCAAGTACTTAAAAGAATGCTATGCTTTGGGTAAAGAAAAAATTGGCTGGGAAAAACGGCCAGCCATTGCCGGTAGTTTAAAAGAAGATGGCATGCTGGTGGGCTATGGCATGGCTGTTGGCTGGTTTTGGGCAGGCCGTGGCGCTGCTACTGCTAAAGGCATACTGAAACAGGATGGCAGCCTGGTATTACAATGTGCAGTGAGTGATATGGGACCCGGCACATCAAGCGGTATGGTGGCAATAGGTAAAGA
>JAGVCC010000079.1 GCA_020059395.1 Chitinophagales bacterium
ATGCAGTCGAGGTTAAGCTTTTGACGGATTTTGCGTATGTGTACATCAATGGTACGGTCGCCAACAATTACTTCGGTACCCCAAATGGTGTTTAAAATTTCGTTGCGTAAAAAAACCTTACCGGGCTTGCCGGCTAATAAAGAAAGCAGCTCAAATTCTTTACGGGCTAAAATAATATCGGTACCGTTGTAACGCACAATGTATTGCTCCCTGTCAATTTCAAGGTCGCCCACTTTAACTACTTTGGGTTCATCTTTACTAAACCGGCGGAACAAAGCATTCACTTTACTTACCAGCACTTTGGGGCTAATGGGTTTGGTAAGGTAATCATCAGCACCGGTTTCAAGGCCCTTTATTTCGGTGCCTTCATCACTTAATGCAGTTAAAAAAATAATAAGGGTATTTTTAAAAACGGGCAGTGTGCGCAGGGTGTTGCAAACTTCCATACCAGTTTTGCCGGGCATCATTATGTCTAAAATAATTAAGTCGGGAAGAATGCGTTTTGCTTTTTCAATGGCCTCAGTGCCATTTTTAGCGGTCGTAATTTCAAAGCCTTCAGCTTGCAGATTGTATTGCAAAATTTCAAGGATATCGGGCTCGTCGTCGGCTATTAAAATTTTCTTTGCAGTGCTCATAAATGTAACGTAGTGCAAAAGTAACCTTTAACACTAAATTAATAGAGTAAAGCATGTATTATCAAATTGTTAAGCAAACACATTGTTATTGAGGCTGTAGCAGGCAACTTTATATAAAATTTCAGCATCTTTGCATACAGTATGATAAAAACTGTAATAATTATTTTACTTGGATGTTGCTTTACTGCACAAGGGTTTGCACAGGCAGATACACTTAAAGTACCCATTGGCCGCCAGCGTAATCATGACAGAGTTAATGAAGAACAAAAGCTGCTTGATAAAATTGATGGCAAAATTGACGGACTTGTAAAAGTATCTTCCAGCGAAGAAATTTCGCTGGCAGTAACGGATGCACTGCTGCGCCGTATTGATGCTTTGCAGGCAAATATTGAAAGGAATAATAAAATTGCCTCAAACAACGAAAAGGTACGTTACCTCAGCTTTACAGAAACTTTATTAAAAAATTTTCGTGCCGACTGGAAAGCAAATAAAATTTCTGCGCTGTATGCGCCGCAGCTGGTGGCAGTTTTTGAGCAGGCAATGAAAGCCACTATTGACAGTGTAAGCATGCTGCCGGTAATTGAACCACAGCCTTACGAAATTGCAAAAATTGCTGCTGGAATATTTACTAATAATATAGCGTTTATACAAGCAAAAAATGCAGTGTATTTAAAATACTGCCGCCTTAATCCGGATAAAATATTAGCCAATCTGGAGCCTTATGTTAAGCAGCCTTATGCCGACAGCCTGCTGGAAGCAGTAGCAAAAAATGATCCCGGACAACTTTATAAATATGCTCAAAATTTATATGCTCCGGTAGGTAAATTAATTGCTGCCAATAACAGCACAATTGTTAAAACAATTGTTTTGTTAAGCAACACCCCAGGCAGTATGCTGTACTTTCCTTTTATTGATGATATAGTAAGCGGCAAAAAAAATACGGACTCACTGCGTAAAATAATTGGGGATGGCGAAAAAGGGTACGACAGTGTTAAATATTTTAAACTCCTGGTACAAACTGAAATTGACTATAGCAAACGGATGCAAAATGGTGATACCGCCATAGCGCTTTTTGGCAGCAACGGGTTGAGAGATATGCTAAAGCGCAAGGCACTGCAACACTTTATAACTCCTATTAATGAACTGCATAATGCTACGGAAAACAGACGTATGAAAGCCGTTGAACCGTTAAGCCCAGTGGACTTGTATTACATGATAATAATGGGAGAAAGTGATATTTACACGAGCAGCTATAAACACAGCTTTGCCCGTATGCTGCAGCGCATGGGTAAAAAACCAGCTGCCGACTCGTTATTAATGAGCGTTAACTACGACTACTTTAAAAAATTTATAAAACTGGCTGCTAACTTTAACCGGCTGGATACTTTTTTAAACCTGATGCCTGCCACCAGTGCAGAAAACCTGATGAAGGCTTTTGTGGCCAATTTAGAAAAAACAAATACGCTTGAAGATGCAGTGGATGTGGCAGACAGTTACAGTAGCATAAGCAACAAAAATTTGCAGGCAAATATTTTAACCTATGTTGCCGCAAACGAAAAACGCACAGATGTAGCAAACAGTAAACGTGGTAAAATAATTTACAGCCTGTTAAACACAATTTTTTTAAGTGCCGATACTACAAAAAAAATTGACCTGAGTAAAGAGCTGGGAATACCTCCAATTTATACTTTGGATAATAAAGCCATTGCTGATGACAGCGGCCGTATTGTGCAGCAGGTGTTTTTTTATGGGGATGAAGATGGTCGCCAGTTTTTTCCGCAATATATTGCTGCATTTAGCAGTAAAGACTGGAAGGTGAATAACAGCAATAAAGAGTGGGTGGAAATTAAAAGTGCTAAAGATGGTAAAAACATTATTTACGTAAACAGGCCGCTTAACAACGATAAAAATTTAGACGATACCGCACAGATACACCTTAACCAGTATTTGAATAAAATAGGTATTACACCTAACATTGTAACCCACCGTGGGCACAGTTACTGGCTATCCCGTACCATTGACCGTATGCCCGGCGACTCAAAAATAATTTTGCTGGGCAGCTGCGGCGGGTATAAAAACCTTAGTCAGTTGATTACCCAAAATCCTGATGCACATATCATTTCTACAAAGCAAATTGGTACCGGCAATATAAATCAGATAATAACCAATACACTTAATCAAAATTTTTTAAACGCAAAAAATATAGACTGGCGGCAAATGTGGGCAGGCCTTTCAGCACAGTTTGCAAAACAATCTAAAGACCTTAAAGAAACATGGGAAGATTATGTGCCGCCATTTAAAAATTTAGGCGCTATATTTTTAAAAGCATATAATAAAAAAGCAGAAGCGGAGTAAGTTGGTGGTTAGTAGTTTGTAGTTAGTGGTTAGATGGCTTTTATTAAACCGAAAAAAACTTCATCATAAATACTATTAACCACAAACAATAAACTACAAACCATAAACCATCCTATCTTTGATTAATGAGTGATACAGGCACTAAAAAAAAAGTATTCAACTTCTCTTTACTTCGCCGCATATTTCAGTTTGCAAAACCTTACCAAAACCGTTTTTATGGTTCGCTGGCATTGTCGTTATTACTTGCGGTAATGGCACCGTTGCGGCCCTTGCTTATTCAGCTTACTATTAATGATGGTATTAAAAACGAAACAGCCGCCAATTTTATAAAAGGCCCCGGTGGTTTTATTATAGAAGTAACCATTATTCAAATTGCATTGCTGCTGATTGAAACGGTATGCCGGTTTTACTTTACTTTTCTCACAGCATCGTTGGGGCAAAGCGTGGTGAAGGATTTACGGGTTACCACTTACCAAAAAATATTACGCCTCAATCTGCGCCAGTTTGATAAAACCCCCATTGGCACACTTACCACACGAACGATTAACGATATTGAAAGCATTAACGATATTTTCAGTGATGGGCTTATTCCAATAATTGCAGATTTACTGGCTATTATTTCCATACTTATTTACATGTTTCTCACCAGCTGGAAAATAACTTTAATTTGCCTGGCGCCTTTTCCTGTTTTAATTATTGCTACTTATTTTTTTAAAGAAAGTGTAAACAAATCTTTCATCCGTGTACGCAATGCGGTTGGTAGCCTTAATGCATTTGTGCAGGAGCATATTACCGGCATGAGTGTAACGCAGGCTTTTGCTGCCGAAAAAAGAGAGTTTGAAAAATTTAACACCATTAATAAAGAACACCGCAATGCCAATATAAAAGCCATTTTTGCCTACTCTGTTTTTTTTCCGGTGGTGGAGCTGGTAATGGCAATGAGTACCGGTTTGCTGGTTTGGTGGGCCGCAAAAGATGCAGCAGGCATTACAGATGAAAACCTGCGTAACGAAATTGCCGGTGTTATTACAGCTTTTATCATTTGCTTAAACCTGCTCTTTCGTCCGCTACGTGTAATAGCCGATAAATTTAATGTACTGCAAATGGGCATGATTGCCAGCGAACGGGTTTTTAAAGTGCTGGACAATAACGATGCCGCAGAAGATACTGGTACGCTTGGCTCTGGCAATGTAAAAGGCGATGTGGCATTTAATGATGTTTCTTTTGCTTATATTAATGAGCAGTATGTTTTAAAAAATATTTCTTTTAATATTAAGGCAGGCGAAACATTAGCCATTGTAGGCCATACCGGCAGCGGCAAAACATCCATCATCAGTTTATTAAACCGGCTGTATCATATTCAAAAAGGCAGCATTACTGTAGATGGGCATAATATTGAAGATTATAAACTCGACGAACTCCGCAGTCATATTGGTGTGGTATTGCAGGATGTGTTTTTGTTCAGCGGCTCTGTAATGGACAATGTTACCCTGCGCAACCCCGGTATTAAACGGGAAGATGTAATCAGCGCTGCCAAACTTATAGGCATACATGATTTTATAATGCGGCTGCCCGGAGATTATAATTACAATGTAATGGAACGTGGCGCCACTTTATCTCTCGGGCAGCGGCAGTTGCTCAGTTTTGTACGGGCTTTGTTATACAACCCTTCTATATTAATACTGGATGAAGCCACTTCTTCCGTAGATACCGAAAGCGAAAATTTGATTCAGCATGCCATTGATACATTGATTGCTGGTCGCACCTCCATTGTAATTGCCCACAGGCTAAGCACCATCCGTAAAGCCAATAAAATAATTGTGCTGGACAAAGGCGAAATAAAAGAAATAGGCACTCACGAAGAACTGCTGGCAAAACAGGGCTTTTACTATCAGTTGCACAAAATGCAGTTTGAAAACGAGGTGAGGATTGCCTAAATTAGTTTTCTATTAGCAACGAGGACGCAACCATTTATCTTTTAAGATGGATAAAAGGAATGAAAGCTGAGCAGAAAAATAATCCGGAAGTTTATCAGGAAGGTTGTAGAGAATCTGATAGTGGTCTTTTTATAGGAGGATAAAATTTAAGGAGGGTGATAAAATTGTAACTGGTAATCATGGGTTGCCTCATTTACGTAGAAAAGGCTGTTTTGAGTAATCCAAACTTTCACCCCAAAAAAAACCTTTCCGGCTTCCGTTTTCCCCCCTGCAACCTTATCTTTGCGGCAAAATTCGGGATTAGTATGCGGCAAAAGGGTCTAAAATCTTTACTGGTACTGGCTTTCAGCCTATTTTTAGTGCTAAAAGGCACTATTATATTTGCGCAAGAAGGAGGCCATAACTCACCAGCACACAATACAGAAAAAAAATTCAACATAACAGAAACTATTCTGGAACACGTATCTGACAGTTATGGCTGGCATTTATGGGGGCATACCTCAATTAGTTTACCTGTTATGCTTTATACCGACAAGGGTTTTGAAGTATTCTCTTCTAAAAATTTGGCAGATGAGCACCACAATCCCGTGGCATATCAGGGTAAAAATACCTACATGGTTAACCACCATACCGGTAAAGTTGAAATTGTAAATGCCGATGGTACACCCAATCATGAAGAAAAACTGTACGATTTTTCTATTACAAAAAACGTAGCCTCATTAATGGTGTCGGTTTTGGTAATAATGTTTATGTTTTTAGCTGTAGCAAGGGCGTATAAAAAAACGGGTGTAACCAGTGCTCCTAAAGGGCTGCAAAGTTTTTTAGAGCCTGTTATTTTATTTGTTAGAGACGATATTGCTAAACCAAACATTGGCGCCAAATACGCTAAATACATGCCTTTTTTACTATCTATTTTCTTTTTTGTTTGGATCAATAATATGCTGGGGCTGGTGCCGTTCTTTCCGGGTGGGGCCAACCTAAGCGGTAATATAGCCTTTACTATGGTGCTGGCGGTAATAGTATTTATTGTGGTAAACGTAAGTGGTAATAAAAATTATTGGGGTCATATTTTCTGGATGCCCGGTGTACCAGTACCCATGAAAATATTTTTAGCTCCCATTGAACTGATGGGTGTGTTTACCAAACCTATTTCTTTAATGATACGGTTGTTTGCTAACATTACAGCCGGCCACATTTTAGTGCTGGCGCTTATTTGTTTAGTATTTGTATTTAAATCTATGGCAATAGCACCAGTATCGGTTGCGTTTGCCGGTTTTATATATTTAATTGAATTGTTAGTGGCTTTTTTACAGGCGTTCATTTTTACCATGCTTACTGCATTGTATATAGGCATGGCGGTGGAAGAGCACCATCATGCAGAAGGAGCACATCACTAAAATTTAATACAAACACGTTTTTTTAACCTCAAAATAAAAAAAAATGGTAGGAAGTTTAGCTGCAATTGGCGCCGGATTAGCTGCAATAGGAGCTGGTATAGGTATTGGCCAAATCGGTAAAGGTGCTACAGAAGGTATTGCACGTCAACCAGAAGCTGCAAACGATATTCGTAGTGCAATGATTATTGCTGCTGCGTTCGTGGAAGCGGTAGCGTTATTCGCTGTGGTTGTGTCATTCCTGGGTTTAAACTCTGGCGGCGCTGCTTAATTTATTTAGGCTATTGGACAGATGAAAAGCACAGGGCAATTCATCTGTCCTGTTTTTAAAGTTTTGTTTTATAGCATTACAAATTCTACAAATTAAACAATATGATTTTTTTAGAGTTAAATCCATTGGTAAAGCCCGATTTAGGGTTAGTAGTGTGGATGACGGTTACCTTTTTAGTGGTGCTTTTTGTGCTGCGTAAATTTGCATGGAAGCCTATTTTAAGCGCCATTAAAACAAGGGAAGATAATATTAATGATGCTATAGCGCAAGCCGAAAAAGTAAAAATAGAAATGGCCCAGCTTAAAAACGATAACGAAGCATTGTTAGTTAAGGCAAGAGAAGAAAGAGCCGCTTTAATTAAGGAGGCTAAAGAAACCAAGGATAAAATGATTGCTGCTGCAAAAGAAGAAGCAAAAGTACAGGCCGGTAAAATAATTGCCGATGCCAGTGCCTCTATACAACAGCAAAAAATGGCAGCATTAACTGATTTAAAAAATCAAATTGGTAAACTGGTAATTGAAACCAGCGAAAAAGTATTGCGCAAAGAATTAAGTAACAAAGCTGAGCAGGAGTCGTATATTAAAACGCTGGCATCTGAGGTAAAGCTGAATTAAAAATTATGAATTAAAAATTAAGAACTGGCAAAGGTTACACTCAATTCTTAATTCTTAATTCTTCATTCATAATTGAAGAAAATGACCAATCCACGTTTAGCAGGCAGATATGCAAAAAGTTTACTCGATTTGGCCAAAGAGCAAAATCAGGTAGCAGCAGTGCATAATGATATGAAATGGTTGCATGCTGTTTGCAAAAGCAATGCTGATTTTACGGCTTTGTTACGCAGCCCCATAATTAAGGCAGATAAAAAGCAAAGCATCATCAGTGCCGTTACTGAAGATAAGATAAACAGTTTAACGGCAGCCTTTATTCAGTTGCTGGTACGCAAAGCACGTGAGAGCAGCCTCCCTGAAATTGCGGCGGCACTTATTGACCAGTATAACGAAATAAATAATATACAAAAAGTAAAAATAACTACAGCCGCTGCCATTACAAACGATCAGCAGCAAGCTATTATGGCCAATATAAAAACGGCCATACCGGGTAAAAGTTTTGAAATTGAAACCGCTGTTAACGACGAATTGATTGGTGGCTTCACTTTGGAAACTGCCGGGCAATTGGTTGATGCCAGTATTTTACGAGACCTAAAGGATATTAAAAAGCAATTTTTAAATAACGAGTTTATTCATAAAATACGTTAACCGCTTTTTTACAATACTTTAAGCCGTTGCCATCTGCAGCGGCTTTTTTATTACCACCTGTGTAATAAACAGTGTAATTACAAGCGCTCTTACTTTATATTTGATTTTTAAAAAACCTTCTAATGAATATTCTGGAACTACAAAACCTTAAGAAGTATTTTGCCACACAAAAAGCGGTAGACGACATCAGCATGACGCTGGAACAAGGCAGTATTTTTGGTTTATTGGGCCCCAATGGTGCCGGTAAAACCACTTTAATAAGAATGATAACGGGTATTTTTTATCCCGATGCCGGGAACATTATCTTAAAGGGCAAAAAATTTGACCCCGAAAATGATGTAAAGCACATTGGGTACATGCCCGAGGAAAGAGGCCTTTACAAAAAAATGAAAATTGGCGAGCAGGCTTTATATCTGGCCCAATTAAAAGGCCTTAGTAAGGCAGAAGCCATGCATAAAATTAAAGACTGGTTTAAGCGCCTTGAAATGGAAAGCTGGTGGAATAAAAAAGTGGAAGACCTGAGTAAAGGCATGGGGCAAAAACTACAGTTTGTTATTACCGTTTTGCATGAGCCTGATTTAATAATATTGGATGAGCCTTTTAGCGGACTTGACCCGATAAATGCCAACCTGATAAAGGATGAAATTTACAGACTGGCGCAAAACGGCACCAGCATTATTTTTAGTACACACCGCATGGAGCAGGTTGAAGAAATTTGCGACCATATTGCGCTGGTAAATAAAGGGAAAAAAATATTGGATGGAACTGTGCATGGCGTTAAGCAGGATTTTAAAGAAAATCTGTTTAGTCTGCAGGCCGAAAATTTACCTGCTGTAATCAGCAGTCCGGCTTTTGATTTAATAAAAGCAGACAAAGAGCACCTTACTGTAAAAATAAACAATGGGCATAAGCCTAACGATGTGCTCAGTTATTTTATGAATAACGGTGCCGGCATTATTTCTTTTAAAGAAATGCTGCCATCATTAAACGATATTTTTATTAAACTGGTAGAAGGTACACCCACAGCCCGCCAGTTTGAAAACATTCCTGCTTAACATTCAACCTCAACTCATTTTATGAACAAAACACTTTTAATTATAAAAAGGGAATTCCTTACAAGGGTAAGAAAGAAAACTTTTATCATAGGCACCATACTTTTTCCAGTACTTTATTTGGCATTAATTTTTGGCACCGGATACATTGCTGAAAAAACAAAGGAGGAGCTGAATATTGCACTAATTGACAAATCGAACCTTTTTACCCCCGCATTGCTACAAACTAAAAACGATGATACCGCAAATAAAATAACGCTTGTTGACATACCCGAAGAAATGCTACAAGAAAAGTTTGATTCGCTGGGGTATGATGGCTTTGTGATAATTCCTGAAAATTTTAAGTGGCGTACTGGTGCAGACAGCCTTATTATAAATACAAAAAAATCGTTTGGGATTGGAGCTGCAAGGCCCATTGAAAAACGCTTTAACCAACTTTGGGATAAAATTAAAAACGACAGCTTGGGTATTAACACTGCAAATGAAGAAGTCCTTTCGAAAAACACTCAAATGGTTTTTAGAAACGAAGAAAATAAAAATGCCAACGCAGGTACGGCAACGGTAATAGGGTATGTGTGTGGTTTTTTAATGTACCTTATTTTATTACTGTACGGTAGCCAGGTAATGATGGGGGTTACAGAAGAAAAAACAAACCGTATTGCAGAAGTGGTGGTATCATCAGTAAAACCATTTCAGTTAATGCTGGGTAAAATTATTGGTATTGCCATGGTGGCACTTACACAGTTTTTAATATGGATAGCCTGCATTTTTTTAATTTATAATCTTACTAAAACTTCTGCAACCGGCGGCACAGCAGCTAATGTTTTAAGCGCTGTGCAAACCGTTTTTACCACTGTAAATATTCCTCTGGTAATTGGCAGCTTTATTTTTTATATGTTGGGCGGCTTTTTCTTTTACAGCAGTTTATATGCCGCTATTGGCAGTGCTATTAATGAAGATATGAGGGAAGCACAATCTTTAAGTTTTCCCATTACCATGCTGGTAATCTTTTCTATTGCTTTAATGAGCCCGGTAATAAGTAACCCTACTAGTCCTGTGGCTGTTTGGGCAAGTATTATTCCCTTTAGTTCGCCTATTGTAATGATGTGCCGTATTCCTTTTGGTGTGCCTAATACAGTGCCTTTGTGGCAACTGGGTTTATCAATGGCATTGCTAATTGCAGGCTTTATATTTACCACATGGTTTGCTGCAAAAATTTACCGCACGGGTATTTTAATGTATGGCAAAAAGCCAAGTTGGGGAGAGATGATTAAATGGGCTTTTAGAAAATAGTGTATAAAAAAGAGAGCG
>JAGVCC010000446.1 GCA_020059395.1 Chitinophagales bacterium
AATTTATATAGTACTTAGATTATTCTTTCCATATAATGGTTCCTGCCGTATCGTAATTATTTATTAAATAACACCATTGCTGCACACCTGTTTTTAAGGTGATTAATACTAATATTCCTTTGCTTGATAAGGTATTATTATAATTTGCTGTTTCTGTTGCTGCAGCATATCCATTAGCCTCTTCCATTTTCATACAATCAATTGATTTAATATCGTTAGTATTAATAGCAGATATTTTAGCAAAATCTGCATTTTGCCCTGCATTTACAAAAGAAGGTATATCAATTAGTTTTGCAGCAAATAAGTGGTTTGCGGCACTTTCTGATGCATCCCATACAATTGGATTGGGTACACAAACTCCATAATAAGTGTAATCACTTTCTTTATTGGCAAATATGGTTCTAAAGGTATTGCCATCAGCAATAGTACTTGCAAAGCTGACATTCCCTTTTTTTCCAGGATTGCCATAATAACGTAGGCCCATCATCCCAAAACTGGTTGTATATCCACTTGCACTTGTACAGAGATTATTAGCTGTGGGATTTAGTAATTTTTTATAACTTTCTAGCAAGTCATATGCACCTTTACTTACTTTTAATGTAGTGGGTAGCTGACAGTTTTTAGCAATATCTTCTTTTCTTTCTTTTTGGGCAAACGCTGTTCCTAAAATAGTTAAGCAAAAGAATAATGTCGTAGTTAAATTTTTCATTTTTTCGTTTTTTAAGATTATTTTAATTTATTTAATGTTCCATTTTCTAGCCTTATCATATTAACATTTGCTAAAGTAGCTCCAAAGCAAGTTGCCAATGTGGCTGTTCTTGTTTTACCATTATTGTATTTTAAAGTAATAGTGTATTCACTTATACTATAAGTGCCTTTGCCAGGCTCATCGTTTTGTGTACCATAGCTTTGCAAAAAATATTTAAAAATACCTTCGTCGTAAAAAGTACCATTGCTATAAAAATTAATTACAGAGCGGTTGCCAACAGGCTGTGCTTTTACATCACTAAAATTGCTAGTGGCATAAGAAGTGAAACTGCCATCTATCGTTTTCCCATTTACATCATCACTTTTAAAAAAACTCTCAGATCCTATTTTTAAATGATTAGGCTTTACCAGATCTATGTTTTGTGCATTTGTCCATACAGGCATTTTAATTGTTCCTTTATTGCCATTTAATAAGTAAGTGCCTAATTTATTGTTTTCATCTTCCTTAAAATTTAAGCATCCAAAAGATGGTGTACCTTCTAAAAAAGTACCGTTATTAAAAAATACCTTTGTATTCCAAGTCATACTTGTACTCAGCATATCGAGGGTATAGCTTACCCAAACACCAGAAATACGAGCCCCAAATTTTGAATTGCTCTTGGTTGTAGTGGTTTTTGTGTTATTGGATACTGGTGGCGTTGTAGTAGTGTTTTTTTTATAAGCATCTGCTTTTAAATACACTTCTTCGGGAAAATAACTATCGGCATCTGCTGCTTTAAATTGTACACCCCAGGCTTTTGCTTTTTCATCGTATACAAAACTGTATGTAGCGCTAGAAGGTCGTAAATTTCTAGCATCATCTTTTGGTTGTACCACATCATTTTTTATGTATTGATGATAGTTTGGTGTAAATGTAATTGTGGTACCGCTCAGTTTGTATTTGCCTCTTGCTGTTATTTCTTTTTTCTTAAAAGTACCCTTGTTGTAAAAAGTATAGTCTTCATATGTGCCATCTGCTTTAATGGTTAATTTATTTTTAATGGTCATTTTTACATTGTTGTTATAAGTATCACTATAACCATTGCCATAATATAATACACTTATTAATGCGTCATCGTATAGCCATTCTCCAATAATAGAAGTGGGTTTTACATTATCGCCAGCATTATTGTTTGCAGGTTTATTGTTTTGAGCCACTGCCACTTTTAAAGGGGCGCCTAATTTTAATGTGGCGTAAAAGGCATCTACATCTGTAGTTAATAAACTTTGCGAATTGGTTACTACCAAAATGGCAATGTTGGCATCTTCTTTTTTGGCAGTGGTTAATAATGCCATACTGGTGCTGCCACTCAATTCAAAATTTGCTGCACCACTAAATGTTTTCCAACCGGTAATTTCGTCGCCCTTGTCTTTTTCTGGGGCATTTGTCACCCCTAATGGAGTAGCTACCAATGTAGCCCAATCGTTATCAAAATCCTTAGCTAAGTTGCCACTACTAAGGCTTTGGCTGTACAGACTTATAATACAGTAAGTGCCTGATTTATTATCTGATTTGGTATAGCTAGTGTATCCTGTTTTTATTTCTTTTTTATAACCTTTGGGTTCGGTGTAAGTAAATACATCGTAGTTGGTTTGGGCTTTTACACTAGTTTGTAATAGTAAAAACAGTTGCAAAATTAGAAATCGCATATCTTTTTGTTTTATAATTCAAAATTAATAGACTGGTAAGCTCTTAGTGTTCCCTTAAAAAGTGTATTTTAACAGAATAATACCCCTAAAAAGGGGGTATAGCTATTAATTGTTTTTTATCTTTTTGTAAACAATTACACACAACTGAGATGTTACGTAGTGCAACCATTTTACTTAGTTTTTTAATATGCAGCATAATCACTTATTCCCAGGATAGAAAAAAGCTTGACAGTCTTTTAGGAGTAATTAATTCGGCAAAACATGATACTTTAAAAGTGGAAGCATTTTATAAATATGGAGAGGAGTTTGAAAGCTCTAACCCAGATACTGCTATGCACTTTTTTTTAAAAGGAAAACAATTAGCACAAAAGATAGGATTCGATAAAGGGATTGCAGTTTCTTCCTCATATATGTTGATAGTATTAAACAATAAAGGAGCATACAAAGAGGGTTTGGAAATAGCAAAGGAAGCAATCATCATTTATGAAAAAAGAGGTGTAAAAAAAGATTTAGCAATTGGGTATACAAATATTGGGAGCCAGTGGGAATATTTATCTGAGTATAATCTTGCTGCTGAAAATTATACCAAAGCACTAAAATATGCTGCTGAGTTAAATGAAAAGAAATTCCTGAGGGTTATTTTAAATAATCTGGCATCTGTTACAATTACAATTGGGAATTATTCAAAAGGCAAAAATTATGCTGAACAATCTCTTGTTTTTGCAAAGCAATTAAATGATAAATATGGTATTGCGTCATCACTTTATAATATTGCCGAAGCAGAAAATTATCTAAAAAATCATACCAATGCACTTGAGTATTTTAAACAAATAGAAATTATTGGAAAGGAAACAGAAGATGATGTTTTAATATTAGACGGAATGCTGGGCAAAGCTGATTCCTATAATTTTTTAAACAATACCTCCTTTGCAAAAATATTTTATGATTCGGTAATAACAATGGCTAAAAGAGTTGATGCAATGCCATATGTGGTAAATGCATCCAAAGGTTTTGCAGATTGCTACTCCAAAGAAGGTAATTATAAAGCGGCATTGCCTATTAATAAAGAAGGTATAGCTGTAGCTAATCAATTAGGCACAAAAAATGAATTACAAGATTTGCTTTTTCAAGCCTCTTTTTTAAACGAAAAAATTGGCAACACTGCCGAGGCATTAACACTCTATAAAGCAGCTCAAATTATTAAAGACAGTATTTTTAGTAATAACAATTTAAAGTCTATTGCAAACATTGATGCAAAGTACGAGACTGAAAAAAAAGAGACATTAATAAAACTTCAACAAGCAGAAATTAGGCAAAAGAAAGACCTCAATTATTTATTTGGCGGTGGCGCTATAGTATTGTCTTTACTAAGTTTTATGGGTTATCGAAGCTATAAACAGCGAAAAAAAGTGGATCAATTAAGAATAGCTGAATTAGAAACTGAAAAACAACTCTCTGCCACCGAAGCCGTTTTAAAAGGCGAAGAACAGGAACGGACCAGGCTTGCAAAAGATTTACATGATGGCCTGGGTGGAATGTTATCAGGAATAAAATACTCCTTTAATAATATGAAAGAAAACCTAATACTAACAACCGATACTGCACAGGCATTTAGCCGTAGTATGGATATGCTGGATAACAGCATAAAAGAAATGCGAAGAGTGGCACATAATATGATGCCAGAATCATTATTGCGATATGGATTAGATAAAACATTGCAAGATTATACAGCCGAAATAAATAAAAGCGGTATAGTAACTGTTGCTTACCAAAGTATGGGTATGGAAAATAAAATAGTGAGTAATACAACAGCCATTACTATTTACCGAATAGTGCAGGAACTACTGAATAACGTAACCAAACATGCTGCTGCTAAACAAGTATTAGTGCAGTTGCTGGCGCAAGGCAATAAATTAGTGGTAAATGTAGAAGATGATGGCAGAGGATTTGATACCGAAATTTTAGAAAGAGCAGAAGGTATTGGCTGGAAAAATATAAAATCAAGAGTAGAATTTTTAAAAGGTTCTTCAGATGTACAATCTGCACACGGTAAAGGCACAGCAGTAAACATGGAGTTTAATATTGAAGCTAATGATTAAAGTTTTTATAGTTGACGACCATTATATGGTAGTAGAAGGTATTCGTTCATTATTAATGAATGAAAAGAAAATTGATTTTATTGGCTCTGCCTCAACAGCAGAAAGTTGCCGTGCCTTTTTAAAAACAAAAATACCCGATGTAATATTAATGGATATTAACTTGCCGGATGATAATGGTATTGATTTGTGTAAAGAGATAAAAGATAAACACCCTACCATAAATATTTTGGGCATCAGTACATTTAATCAGGCCAGTTATATAAAAGATATGATGGATAATGGAGCCAGCGGCTATGTATTAAAAAATGCTACACAGCAGGAAATTACAGAAGCTATACAATTAGCATCGATAGGAAAAAATTATATGGCCTTTGAAGTAGCTAAAACGCTACATGCCGCTGAAAAAAATGAAACAGCAAAAATTATTTTAGGCCGTAGAGAGAAGGATGTTCTTATATTAATTAAAGATGGATTTACAAATAGTGAAATAGCTCAAAAATTATTTTTGAGTCAGCACACAGTAGACACCTACCGTAAAAGCTTACTGGCCAAATTAAATGCAAGAAATACGGCTGAGTTAATAAAGCTGGCAGTGATAAATAAGTTGATAACTATGGAGTGATTAATTATTGATTAAATACCAACTGGCAATAGCGGCATGCTTAAAAAATTTATTGGGCATGCCTTGCTGCAAATAAAAATTTCTTTTTTTGTAATGTAACTATTTGTTTTATCAAGTCCAGCATTTTAAACTGTAGCATACTATTTCAGTTTTTCTTGTTTATGTGTAGATGTTCTTGCTTGTATATTTCGTGACATATGCTGATGAATGCTGTTAAGTAAAGTAGTTCCCATTCATTATTTTTTAATTGGTCTATCCATTTTTTTCTAATGGCTCCTTATACGTAACAGCGTACATTAGTTGTAATTTTTTATAAATACTATCAACCAGTAATTTTTTAGCTATATTTTCTATTTCTATAGCAAAGGTTGGTTTCATTTGAATAATGCCAATAAAAAGATTGGCAGACTACAGCTTAAATTTCGCATGAAATTTTTTAAGCTTTCTATTTTAATGCCATCTTAAATGATAAATCAAATTAACTAAAATTGGCGACTGAAAGCATAAGTTTGATAAATGACGATTACAACGTACATGGCTTGCCAAAGGTGGGGCAAGTATTCCGTCCGC
>JAGVCC010000123.1 GCA_020059395.1 Chitinophagales bacterium
CAAATAACCAGTGAATAAATCATACCCTTTGGTAAATCCCTTTGGGGATTTTTACTTTCTTCTGCCAATACACTCACCGCATCAAAACCAATGTATGCAAAAAATACACCTGCCACTGCAGCCATTACACCTTTAAAACCATTTGGCATGAATGATTTTACACCTTCTGTGTTTTCCGGCGTCCAGTTACCGGTTAAGCCATTTGAAAAAACAAAATAACCACCTACTATAATTACCAGTGCCACCACTGCCATTTTTAATATCACCATTACATTGCTGAAGTTGCGGCTTTCTTTTATACCACGAAATACCAGATAAGTAATTAAAACATTGATGACCAATGCCGGCAAATCCAGTATTATACGAAGGCTGCCAAGCAAAGGTGCATTGTTCCATGCATCTATATCATTAGCATTGCCGCCATTGGCAACAGCACCTTTAGCTTCTGCATAGCTGGTGCTTAACCAGTGCGGCACATGCACCCCCACTTTATCTAAAAAGGAAGTGAAATAATCGCTCCAGCTAAAGGATACATAAATATTACCGATGCTGTATTCCATAATTAATGCCCAGCCAATAATCCATGCAAACAATTCTCCAAAACTTGCATACGCATAAGTATAGGCACTACCTGCCACCGGAATGCGGCTGGCAAACTCACTGTAACAAAAAGCTGTAAACGCACAGGCAATGGCTGTAATTATAAACAGTATTACCACACCCGGTCCACCATTAAACACGGCACCACCCAAGCTGCTGAAACTGCCTGCGCCCAAAATGGCGGCTATTCCAAAAAATGTGAGGTCACGTACGCTTAATACACGTTTAAGTCCGCCGCCACCATGACTGTCGTCACTTCCTTCTGCAATAATTGAAGCTATTTTTTTTGTGCGAAACAGGGAGTTGCTCATGTTAGTTTTAGTTTGAGGCTGAAAATAGGAAAAAAGACTTAAATAAGAGACATTGGAGGCAGCTTTTTAGCAAGTAAATACTGGCTGCTTTGTTTAGTTTGGTAGGTGATGAAAAAGCAGTATTTATTTTTTAGCTGTATCCTAAAGGCTTTGCCTTTGTTAAAACAAAAATCCCCCATAAAAAAATGGGGGATTTTTCATTAAATGTATTTATGCTTACAGGCCTGCGCCAAAACTTTGCTGTTTTTTAAGTCTGCTTAAAGATGGATCCATTTCAATAGCTTTATCACACATTCCCTGCCCTTTGTCTTTATCGCCTTTTTTAATAAAACACTGACCGGCTTTATACAGTGCTTTTGCATCTTTATCATCAGCTTCCATTAATTTTTGCAGGTATTGCAGAGATTTATCAAACTGCTTGCCACCGTAAAAGGCATCTGCTAAATCATACAGCAAATCTTTGTTACCTGGCTTACGTTCTAAAATACCCAGCACTAATTTTTCTCCTTTATCAAACTCCCCGCTGTATAAATAAGCAAAACCTAAATTTTCATTAAAGTCGTTGCTTTGCTGAAAACCAGCAGCAGCTGCTTTGTTTAAATAAAACACTGCTTTGCGGTAAGCACCTGCGCTATAGCAAATCACACCGAGTTCATTCAGCCAGCTTGATTTTGTGGTATCCAGTGCCACTGCTTTTTCATAATACTCAAACATGCCTTTTCTGTTTTCCAGCTCCATATAAGTGCGGCCAAGTGCATAGGCAACATCGGCGTTGGTGTTATCTTTTGCAAAAACGCTGAGTAAAGATTTTTCTGCTTTTGCATAATCTTCCTGCTGGTAATAGCTTAACGCAACAATTTTATCAGCATTGCTGCAGCCCTTGCATTGTGGGGCCAACTCTACTGCTTTATTAAATTGCCGGTAGTTATAATACAACTCCATCAGCTCTTTTATGGCAGTGGCATTGGTTGGGTCAAGTTCCTTTGCTTTTGAGAAATTGTTAATAGCCTGGCTGTTTTTATACATAGCCATATTTATATAGCCGCTTTGTATATACGCATCTGTAAACTGAGGATTAATTGCAATGGCTTTTTCTAAACTTTTTACAGCCTGAGAATACAGTTTTGCATCTTTTTGCTCTATCCCTTTTGTGTAATAGTGTTGTGCACTATCAGTGTTTTGGGCAAAGGTTGAAACTGAGATTACTGATAAAATTGTAGTAATTAGATTTTTCATAAGGGTTATACAGCAAAAATTGTGCTGCTATTTAAGTATTACAGCTCCTAACGCCGGAAGATGTATATTTATTTCGTAACATTTGGTCTTTTTATCCACCAAGGTGGTGGTAATTGCAGGATTCAATACATCCCCTGTTCCCCAATATTTTTTGGCATCGCTATTAAATATTTCTTGCCACTCAGCCTTTTCGTGTATGTAAACCTTCCAGTTATTTCTTACAACAGGCGTCATATTTAAAATTACCAGCACATCGTCCTTGTTATTTTGTCCTTTGCGTTTATAAACCACAACACATTCATTACGGTGATTTAAGTCTACCCATTCAAAACCGTCCTGACTAAACTGTAATTCATGCAGCGCATTTTCCTTTTTATATAAATGATTCAGGTCCTTAACACATTCCTGCATCATTTTATGGCAATCATGCCGCAGCAATTCCCACTGCAGTTCGCTTTTATAATTCCATTCATTCGTTTGTGCAAACTCATTGCCCATAAATAATAATTTGCTTCCAGGATGTGTGTACATGTATGTATATAACAAACGCAGGTTAGCAAATTTTTGCCATTCATCACCCGGCATTTTATAAATCATGGGGCTTTTACCATGTACTACTTCATCGTGGCTTAATGGCAGCATAAAGTTTTCGTCGTAAAAATAAGCCATGCTAAAGCTAAATTTGTTTTGATGGTGTGGCCGGTACAGCGGGTCTATTTCAAAATAATCAAGTGTATCATGCATCCAGCCCATCATCCATTTCATACCAAAGCCAAGGCCATCATCAAAAATAGGTTTGCTTATTTTGGGCCAGTCGGTAGCTTCCTCTGCAATAGTTTGTACATCCGGAAAATCCCGGTACACCATTGCATTGAAATCTTTTACAAATGCAATGGCTTCAATGTTACCATTGCTGCCATAAACGTTAGGCTCCCACTCTCCTGCTTTTCTTGAATAATCTAAACGTAGAATAGAACTTACAGCATCCACCCTTATACCATCAATGTGAAATTTGTCAAACCAAAAGCGGGCACTACTTGTTAAAAAGCTTTTTACTTCGCCACGACTGTAATTAAATATATAACTGTTCCAGTCAGGGTGATACCCTTTACGCATATCAGCATATTCATAAGTATGTGCCCCGTCAAACATAAACAAGCCATGGCTGTCGTAGGGAAAATGTGAAGGCACCCAGTCCAGCACCACGCCAATATCGTTTTGATGAAAGGCATCAATCATAGCCATAAAATCTTCCGGTGTGCCAAAACGTGAAGTGGGTGCAAAGTAGCCTGTACCCTGATAGCCCCAGCTGCCATCAAAAGGATGCTCCATTACAGGCATCAGCTCTACATGAGTAAATCCCATGTCTTTTACATAAGGTACTAAACGTTCTGTTATTTGCTGATAGGTATTATACGCTTCTTCATTATTTTTATCGGGTCGCATCCAACTGGCCAAATGCACTTCATATACACTCCATGCGGCATTAAGCGCATTATTTTTTTTGCGCTTCTTCATCCATGCTGCATCATTCCATGTATGGTTCATTTGCCATGTAATTGAAGCTGTATTAGGACGCAACTCCCAATAATTGCTGTAAGGATCGCCTTTGTCAAGCTCCCTGCCTTTGTAGCCCACAATATGATATTTATAAGCAAGCCCTTTTTGTATGTGTGGAATAAAACCTTCCCAAATGCCACTGCCATCCTGGCGCACTATTAATTTATGCGCAACAGGATTCCAGCTGTTAAAATCGCCAATTACACTTACGGCAGTTGCATTGGGGGCCCAAACTGCAAAATAGAAACCATTAGTGTTTAACACATTTAATTTATGGCTGCCAAACTTAGTGTAGGCATTGTATAAAGTACCGCTCTGGTAATTAGTTACATCCTCATCAGAAAAAAGAGAATAATTCCAAACTGCATTTTCGCTGTCAACAAAATATTGCTCTTCATATTGCGCCGCTCTTTTAAGCGGCACTGCCAAGTTATTTTTTACCGTTGCTGATTTCTTTGTTGCCATTTATGGAAAGTTAGTTTTTGCGAATCGTTATTTATGCAATTTTGCTTTAACGTAAATTTAAGAAATACAGTTAAGGATTTAAGATTTATTCCTTCTACCTTTAACTAACGATTTAGTTATAGCCATAAAACAAAACCCCTGCTCATGCCAAAACTAACAGCATTGCTGTGCGCCTTTTTTATATCTGCCGCAGCTTTTTCTCAAAACACAGTATCCGGAGTTATTAATGATGGTACTGAAAAGAAACCAATAAAAAATGCTGTAATTGCTTTACTAACAGCAAAAGATTCGGTATTATACCGGTTTACAAGATCGGCTGCCGACGGAAGCTTTACACTAAAAAATATAAAACCAGGTGCTTACATTTTAATGACCACCCACCCATTTTTTGGTGATTTACTAGATAATATTGATGTAAATGACATTGATATAAAATTGGGCACAGTGGCATTGCTTAGTAAAACAAAGCTATTGCAGGAGGTGATTGTAAAAAGCGGCAGCCCTATAAAAATTAAAGGCGATACAACTGTATATACAGCAGACAGTTTTAAAGTGAGCGCCAATGCCAACGTAGAGGAACTTTTAAAAAAACTGCCTGGTATACAAGTTGATAAAAACGGCGAAATAAAAGCTATGGGTGAAAAAGTTGAAAAAGTACTGGTTGATGGCGAGGAATTTTTTGGTGATGACCCTGGCATGGCAGTAAAAAATTTACGGGCAGATGCTGTGAAAGAAGTGCAGGTGTTTAATAAAAAAAGTGAACAGGCGGAGTTTACCGGTATTGACGATGGCAAAACACAAAAAACTATTAACCTCAAATTAAAAGAAGATAAAAAGAAAGGCTACTTTGGTAAAATAGATGCCGCTGGCGGGCCTGTAAAAAGTATTGACCCCAGGTATAATACCAATTTAATGTTTAGCAATTTTAAAGGCAAACGAAAGCTCTCTGCTTTTTTGCTTAATGGTAATACCGGGCAAGATGGTTTAAGCTGGCAGGATAGAGAAAAATTTGGAGGTGAAAATGATGATGTAAGCATGAGCATGGATGAGGACGGCGGTATGATGTTTATGTGGCGTGGCGGCACCAGTGATGACGAACCGTATATAAATACTGAAAACGGATTTATTAAAAATACCAACGCAGGTTTACAATACAATAATAGATGGAATGATAAACAAACGCTGAACCTTTCGCCAAAATATCAAAGCCAGATCTATACCAACGAAAAAAATGGTTTTACGCAGTTGCAGCTTGGTGACTCGGCAATAAATACCAACGACAGAACTTTCACTGATGTTAACCGCAGCAATTTTAAAACAACTGCCTCGTACGATGTTAAATTAGACAGTAACAACAGCATTAAATTTACAGCCAAAGCCAATTTTTACCATACCGAAAGTGCAGAAACACGTAACGCCGTTACAACTGGCAACAACAGCAAAGTAAAAAACACCAGCAACACTTACAGGCAAACGGCATCGGACAAGCAGGCCTTTACTGCCAGTGTACTTTTTAAACACAAGTTTAAAAAGGCACGCCGCACATTATCGCTAAATACAGATTGGAATTTATTAAACACCGATGGAAATAATTTTCTTATCTCAAATAATGAAGACGTATTTTCCGGTACAATACTAAAAATAGATCAGCAAAAATTAACTGACAAAACAACGCAGAAAGTAGCTGCGAGAGCTGTTTATACAGAGCCGCTGAGTAAATTATATTCATTAGAATTAAGCCATGAGTTAAGTTACAATAGCGGCCTAAATGACCAGATTACTTACAGTTATAATAACCTTACTGGCAAATACGATATTGAAGTGGATTCATTAAGTAACAATTTTGATCAACGTATTACAGTTAATAAACCTGGTTTTAAAATCAGTTACGGTGGCAAAAAAGTAAAATTTAATTTTGGCAGTGGCTTTGGCCTTACCAATTTTGATTTTACTGACCGTACATTTAATAAAGATTACGACCGCAATTTTACAAACTTTTTTCCTGCGGCTTTGCTTACTTACAATTACAAAAGCAACCATAGCCTGCGTTTTAATTATAATGGCAATACCACACAGCCAACATTAAATCAGTTGCAGCCACTGCGTGACAATAACGATTTTTTTAACCAGTACATTGGTAATCCTGACTTAAAACAGTCTTTCAGTAATAATTTTAACTTATCACACAATGCTTATAATTTTTTAAAAGACTTATGGATGTACCAATCAATTAATGTACGCACAGTAAGTAACTCTATAACTAATAACCGTATAATAAATACAAGCAACGGCAAAACAACTACGCAGCCCGTAAATACTGATGGCAATATTTCTTTAAACTTTTATAGTGGTATTGGCTTTAAGTTAAAAAAAGCTGACCTTAGACTTAATTTTAACCCTAACTTGAATTACAGCCGCTTTGCAGATGTAATTAACAGCAAAACAAGTTTTGCACGTACCACCAATGCCGGCCTAGGCATATATATGTCAAAATCAAAAGACAAAAAATACGATGTATCTATTGGAAATGATTTTTCCTTTAACAGGAATGCCACCTCACAAAACAGTACTGTTAAAAAATTCAGTACCAACAATATAAATTTTAACGGTACGATTTATTATAAAAAAGTATGGTCGCTAAGCACCGATTACAACTTCTTTATTCGCCAAAAAACAGCAGATTTTCAAAACAACCTTACCAACAGCCTTTGGAATGCACGCCTGCAGCGCACCTTTAAAAAAGATATATTTACTGCGTATGCAATGGTAAGAGACATTTTAAATCAGAACATTGGCATTGAGAGAAATTTTTACAGCAACACCCTTAGCGAAGTAACTAACCAGCGTTTAAAACGCTACTTTATGCTTGGCTTTACATGGAATTTTAAA
>JAGVCC010000056.1 GCA_020059395.1 Chitinophagales bacterium
CTTAATTTACTTTACGTTAAATATAGTAATACAGTTTGCACATAAAATTGTGAATAACACCACAAAAAGTAAAGCCCTGTAATAAATACTTTTTAAAGCGGTAACTGTATTTTTGCGGCAAATTTACAGCATCATCATGGATTTAAACCAACTTACAGCCATATCTCCCATTGACGGACGCTACCGCAAACAGGTGCAACATTTAGACGAATTTTACAGTGAATATGCCCTTATTAAATACAGGGTTTGGGTTGAAGTGGAATATTTTTTATTTCTGGCTGAAAAAAAATTTTTTAAAGCAGATGCCAAAGTAAAAAAACACCTGCTGGATGTAGTGAAAAATTTTTCGCTGGATGATGCCAACCGAATAAAACAAACCGAACGCATTACCAACCATGATGTAAAAGCTGTGGAATATTTTTTAAAAGAAGCAATGGATAAATGTGGCGGCAGCCATTTAAAAGAATGGGTGCATTTTGGCTTAACATCTCAGGATATTAACAACACCGCAATTCCCCTTTTATGGAAAAACAGTATTGAAACAGAATACCTGCCAGCAGTAATTAATCTGCAAAGCGCTATTTACAAACTGGCAACAGGTTTTAAAAATATTTCTATGCTAGCCCGTACACACGGGCAGCCTGCAAGCCCTGTAAAATTGGGTAAAGAGTTAATGGTTTTTGTAGAACGTTTAGAAAGCCAGATACAATTGTTCAGCTACATACCATTTACCGCAAAATTTGGTGGCGCCACTGGTGGATTCAATGCTCACCATATTGCTTTCCCTAAATTTAACTGGATAAAATTCAGCAACGATTTTACTGAAACAAAACTGGGTTTACAGCGCCAGCAATACACCACACAAATTGAGCATTACGATGTACTGGCTGCACATTTTGATGCTATAAAAAGAATCAATACCATCTTTATAGATTTTTGCCGTGACATCTGGACGTATATCAGCATGGATTATTTTAAACAGAAAACGGTGAAGGGTGAAATTGGCAGCAGCGCCATGCCGCATAAAGTAAACCCTATTGATTTTGAGAATGCAGAAGGAAATTTGGGAATAGCAAACGCCGTTTTTGAACACCTTTCTGCCAAGCTGCCTATTAGCCGTTTGCAACGGGACTTAACAGACAGTACCGTGTTACGAAATATTGGTGTACCTGTAGCACATACCATCATTGCTATCAAATCAATTGAGAAGGGTTTGAGTAAATTAGTTTTAAACGAAGCCAAACTAAAAGAAGATTTAGAAAACAACTGGGCTGTGGTAGCAGAAGCCATACAAACTATTCTACGCAGGGAGAATTATCCGGCACCTTATGAGGCATTGAAAGAATTAACCAGAGGTAAGGCCGCCATTGATAAAAAAACAATTCATTCATTTATTAGCATATTAAAAGTAAGTACAGCTGTTAAAAAAGAACTGAAGGCAATAACGCCGCATAATTATACGGGGATTTAACATGAGGTGCAAAGCAGTAATATTAGCCTGTTCAATGCTGTTTATTTTCAGCAGTATTCTGGCGCAATTTAGTATTACAAAAGGCCTTGCTTTACATTACCATTTTAATAACTCCGCAGTTGACATAAGCGGCAATAACAACAACCCATCATTTAACAATACTTCTTTTACAACAGACCGTTTTGGCAATGCCAACAGCGCAGCACATTTCAACGGTGTAAACAGCTACATACAAATACCCAACAACAAGTCGCTTAATTTTAAAAATACCATTACACTTTCTGCATGGGTAAGGCCCACGGGGTTTTATTATGATATTTGCCATGCCAGCTCCATACTCAATAAAGGCACGGCCGATTATTTTCCGGGTAATTATTCACTGCGTTTTGATGATGCCTTACATACCGAAGGCAAGGGCTGCAGCGGCGACCGTTTAAAAGATTCACTGCACATGAACTTTAGAGCAACTGGCACACCTCTAAAATCCTACGGACCATTTATAGAAAAAAATAAATGGTATCATGTTGTTTATACTAATGATGGCAGTACCGCCACATTATATGTTGACTGCGATATAAAATACACTGTGCCTTTTAAAGAATCGTTTACCAACAGCGACGATCTTTTTCTTGGCAAAACAAACGATGAGTTTTTTCCTTTTTGGTTTAACGGAGATGTAGATGATGTAAGAATTTATGGAACTGCTTTATCCAAAACTGAAGTGGGGCAATTATGTGCGGAAGAAAATAAAAAGCCTGCTGTATCCAAACTGGCTGCTCCGCCTGTTTTAGAAAAAAGAACCAATGAATTGGTAAGGCAAATTACAGTTGATAACGATTCGGTAACTGTAAGCCTGTATGATAATGGTGATATTGATGGCGACAGCGTTACACTTATTTACAACAACAACATTATAACCACACACCAGCTTTTAACAGCTCAGGCAAAAACATTTGTTTTAAAAGTGGAAGCTGGTGATGCAGAAAACGAACTGGTAATGTATGCAGAAAACCTGGGCAGTATTCCTCCTAATACTGCATTAATGATTATTACAGACGGCAGTAAACGTTATGAAGTAAATGTGCGCAGCAGTAAAAACAGTAATGGCGTAGTGGCCTTCAGGTTAAGAGAATAAATTCTTCCGAAAAAAAACTACTCATACCGCAATGCATCAATGGGATTGAGCTTACTGGCTTTAACAGCCGGATATAAACCAGCCGCAAGCCCCACTGCAAAGCATACAAGTATACCGCCAATTATCCAGCCCCATAATAATACTAAAGGAGACTTGAGCAACATTGCAATCAAGTTACCCAGCACCACCCCCACCACAATACCAGCAACAGCACCCTGCAGGCTTATTAAAACACTCTCCCACAAAAATTGATTGCGGATGTCTTTTTTTGTGCCGCCTAATGCTTTTATCAATCCAATTTCTTTGGTGCGTTCATTAACTGCAACCAGCATAATATTCATTAAGCCTATTGATGAGGCCAGTAATGTAATCAGCGCTACACCAATAATTCCTTTTTCTAAAAAGCCCAGATTGTTCATTAATATTTGTGCTGCACTATCGCTTTTGTCAATAAAAAAATTGTCTTCATCTTTTACATCCAGTTTACGCACCGGCCTGAAGGCTCCTTTGGCTTCCCCAATGGCAGCATCCATCAGTTTCATATCATCTACTTTAACAGCAATTATAAAAGTGGAGTTTTGTGTGGCGTATAACTTACGTACTGTATTATAGGTTGTAATCACCACTTTGTTTGCATTAAAAAAAGCACTGGCACCTTTGTCCTCCAGCACTGCAAGCACACGGTAAGGTATATGATCTACATTCACTACCTTCTCAACTGCTTTTGCAGCATTACCCGGAAATAATTTTTCCGCAACGCTGTTACCCAGCATACACACATTGCTGTTGCTCTCAACATCGGTTACGGTAAAATTTCTGCCATAGGCTATTTTATAACCGTTCAGCTCCAGGTAATTTTCATCGCCGCCAAACAGGTTTATATCCGGGTTCGATTTTTTTTGGCTGGTGTTTACAATGATACCACCTGCCCCTCTTATAGCAATACTTACTGCAGATGGAAAGTTGTAACGCTGCTTAAACTCCCGTGCCTGCTCATAAGTAATTACTTTGCCAATATTCGATTTTTTTTCTTTGCCAGCTGCTTTATTATTTTTTTTAACAGCATCTTTTCTACCACCGCCAAAACGAATAAACCGCTCTTTATGCCGTAAACTGAAAGAATTGGCACCCATTGTGGAGAAGCTTTCTGTAAGGCTGTTGCTGGCAGCTTTTAATGCTGTTAAAAACCATATAAGTGCACAAATGCCCAACGCTATAATGGCGACAGTAATGCCAGTACGCAGGCGGTTACTACGTATATTTTTCAACGAAAGTTTTACTGTGTCTTTAAATGTCACGGTGGGGTTTGTTACTTAAAGTTAACAACAGATAAACAGCCGTAAAAATATCTTTTATGAATGGCAACTCTGTTTATTACGACCAAAGCCAGTCGATAATAAGGTCGGGCTTAATACCCAGTATAATTATTAATGCCGCGGTAATAACAAGTAAAATTTTATATCCCGATGTAATGTCGCTTTTCCCAACAATTTCAGTGTCTGCTGCTTCTTTAAAATACATGGCCTGTATAACCCTGAAGTAATAATAAGCACTGATAGCAGCGCACAACACAGCAAATATTACCAGCCACAACTGACTTCCATTTTTTACAGCTGCAAGCAGCATAAAAAATTTAGCCTGAAAACCTGCGGTTAATGGTATGCCTGTAAGTGATAAAAGAAAAATAGTAGCAGTAAGCGCCAGCAAAGGTTGTGATTTTGCAAGCCCATTAAAACCGTCAATGGTAAAATCTTTCATACGAACCAATATGGCAAAAAAACCAATACTGGCAATACTGTATGCGGCTGCATATAAAACCAGCCCTTCTTTACCCCTGTCGTTTAAAGCAAATAAAGCAAACAGCATAAAGCCTGCCTGAGCGATGCTTGAATAGGCAAGCATACGTTTTACACTTTGCTGA
>JAGVCC010000189.1 GCA_020059395.1 Chitinophagales bacterium
CAGTTCAAAAATATTCAGTGCAGGTGTATCATCTATAAAAACCGGTGCTTTACTTAAGCGTTCAATACCTTTTTTATACAGCTGCTTCATTTCATGCTCTTCCAGTTTACCTCTTGCAATTTTTTCCAGCCATATTTCACTCTCGGCGCTTAGTATACGCTGTACCAACTGGGCACTGCTCATCTCTAAACTAAAAAAGCCAACTGCAGTAGGTTTTGTTGGGTGCAAAGCAGCGCTGCGTACAAGGTTTAACGCAAAAGCAGTTTTACCAACGGATGGCCTTGCTGCTAATATGATTAAATCGGTAGGCTGCCAGCCGTACGTCAATTTATCCATACTGGGAAAGCCGGTAGGCACCCCTGTAATATCTTCCTGCCGGTTGCGCATGTCTTCTATGCGCTGTATGGTTTTTACAAGCACCGTATCAATGCTGTCAAAATTTTTACGCAGGTGGCTGTTAGTAATTTCAAATAGTTTTCCTTCAGCCTCGTCCAGCATATCAAACACATCAATACTGTCTTCATAGGCATCTCCAATAATTTCTCCGCTTATGCGTATTAATTCTCTTTGTATAAATTTTTGAAGAATAATTCTTGAGTGTGCATCAATGTTGGCGCTTGATACTACCGAATTGGTAAGCCTGGTAACATAATAAGGGCCACCCACCACATCAAGCTCTTCACGGAATTTTAATTCCTCTACCACCGTTAATAAATCTATTGGCAAACTTTTTATTGCCAGCCCCTGCATGGCTTTGTAAATACGCTGGTTGGCATCTACATAAAAACACTCGGGCTTTAAAATTTCCACCACGGTATCAAATGCGCTTTTTTCCAGCATAATAGCGCCCAATACTGCCTCTTCCAGCTCTTTTGCCTGCGGCGGTACTTTGCCATATACCATTGTACTTAAATCGGGCAATGCTTTACGGCGCAGCTTTTTATCTTTATTATAGTTAGTTAATTCCATTTAGTGCTTACTTATCAGGATAAATAAAAAAATTTTGCAGGGCGGCTAAGATAAATGGTATAAATGTTTCAATGGGCATTCATATTTATCCACAACAGCGGTTTCCACTGCTTTACGTATGTTTTCCACGTCCTGCTAACAGCAAAGTTAGCTTATTAACGGTTTATTCACCGTAAATCCACAATGCCAAATGCAGCAATGCTTAACAATTTGTTCATTTTATCAACAAATGTTTTTTCCAAAATTTCTTTTTCTGCACTGTGTAATTTTTTAAAATATTTATGCTGATATCAAATAATATTTATTTAAATTGCAATGTAATATTGCTTGAATAATCACAGCATAGTTAATCCGGTAATCATAGCATTTTAATAATTGCACAACTAAAAAACTAAACCATGAAAATTTTCCTTACCATTTTAACGGCTTTAATTACAACTTCTGCAATGGCACAAAATATGCAAAAGTATCTTTCTGATACAGAAGATATGGTTAAAGAAAAAAAGTACCAAGAAGCAAATGAGCGTTTTGTATGGTTTCAGGATTCATCATTACATTATGAAAAGGCTATGACAGGCGTACGTTTATCTTTTGCGTTATCAGCCTGGAAAGATTTGGCAGAAATCTATTCCCCAGCTTTGGAGTCTATGAAAAGTATGAGAGACCATAAAACAAAATTATTGGTGGATAGTAATGCATCACCCAAACTATTTACAGATGTTGTATCCCTTAACCGGGAGCTTAGCGAAGATGAAAAAACAATTGCCTTATTTGAAATAATTAATAATACCGATATAGATAAAGCAAAAACCTGTTTTATTTCTGCCAAAGAAATATTATTTAAGAAAAAAAAGTACGATATTATTAAAGATTTTATTGGTAATCCCGTTAATGAATTCAAGGCCATTAAAACGCAACGGAATAGTATGCTGAAACCGCTAAACGACAAAAAAAAGTATGAAAGTTTACTATCTCACATTAATACCCATTTTGTGGAAAGATGTTTAGCATTGATAAAATTCTCCGTTGCTGTAGATGATATGAATGCAGCAAAAAAAATAAAAGAGGAGGCCCAGCTTATTGTTAAAGACAACCGTTTAAGAGATATAAAACTGGTTAAAGAATAAGGCCTACAAAAAATCATCGCTGCAAAATTGCTGCACCTGCTATTGACGGGAAGCGTAGCTTTTGTTTTATTATCTTTGCGCAAATACAATAATTTTAAATGACCATTAGTTACAACTGGCTTAGCGAATATTTGCCCGATACCATTGAACCGGAAAAATTAAGTAAAATTTTAACCTCCATTGGCCTTGAAGTGGAAAGTATGGAGGCATTTGAAGCTGTAAAAGGCGGATTGAAGGGGCTGGTGATTGGTGAGGTGCTGGAATGCGAAAAACATCCTGATGCTGATAAACTATCGCTTACAAAAGTAAATATTGGCAGTGGCGAACATTTGCAAATTGTTTGCGGTGCGCCTAATGTGGCAGCCGGACAAAAAGTAGTGGTAGCATTTATCGGTACCACAATATATCCATCAACCGGCGAACCGCTTACTATGAAAAAAGCCAAAATTCGTGGTGTGGAAAGCCACGGTATGATTTGCGCCGAAGATGAAATTGGCCTTGGCCAAAGCCATGCTGGTATTTTAGTTTTACCGGCTGATGCTAAAGTGGGCACCCCTGCTGCAGAATATTTTAATACTTACACAGATGTTATTTATGAAATAGGCCTTACACCCAACCGCATGGATGCTATGAGCCATTTGGGTGTGGCAAGGGATGTGTGTGCATATTTAAGCCATCACATAAAAAAAGACACTGCTGTAAAAAGCCCTTTTAAAAATAATTTTAAGGTGGATCATCAGGGTCTGCAAATGGAAGTGGTAATTGAAAACACCACCGCCTGTCAGCGCTTTAGTGGTGTAAGCATTCAAAACATTACCATTGGCGAAAGCCCGGAGTGGTTAAAACAACGCCTTAGCAGCATTGGTGTACGCAGCATTAATAATATTGTGGACATTACCAATTTTATACTGCATGAAACCGGCCAGCCTTTGCATGCATATGATGCTGCAAAAATTACCGGCAATAAAATACTGGTAAAAAACTTACCTGAAGGCACCCCATTTTTATCATTAGATGATAAAGAAAGAAAACTGGGCAGTGAAGATTTAATTGTGTGTGATGGTGATAGCAACCCCATGTGTATTGGTGGTGTTTTTGGTGGTTTAAACAGCGGTGTATCTGCCGAAACAAAATCAATTTTTTTAGAAAGTGCCTGGTTTAATCCGGTTACCATA
>JAGVCC010000028.1 GCA_020059395.1 Chitinophagales bacterium
ATTGATGCCATGAATGCAGGTAAAATACCCGGCGTGGAAGTATGCGGCGCCATTACTGTGCAGGAATGCTGGGATGTGGTAAACACCAGCGAACGCACTAAAATACCTGTAATGATGATGGAGAATGTTTGCTACCGGCGTGATGTAATGGCCGTATTAAACATGGTGCGCCAGGGAATGTTTGGAGAACTGCTGCATGGGCAAGGCGGTTACGAACACGATTTGCGGGGCGTATTATTTAACGATGGCGTAACGGCTTACAACAGCGGCGTGGAGTTTGGAAAGAACGCCTACAGTGAAGCCCAGTGGCGTACCGAACATAACCGCACCCGTAATGGAGAACTGTATCCCACACATGGCCTTGGCCCGGTGGCAGTAATGATGGATGTTAACAGGGGCAACCGCATGACGAAGCTCTCTTCTATTGCAACAAAAGCAAAAGGTTTGCAGAAATATATTGCAGAACATGCCAAAGGCGGGCCCAACCACCCCAATGCCAAAGTAAATTTTAAATGCGGCGATATTGTAAACACTCAAATACAATGCGCCAATGGCGAAACTATTTTGTTGACGCATGATGTGTCTTCTCCACGACCATACAACTTAGGTTTTAGGGTGCAGGGCACCGAAGGTATATGGCAGGATTATGGAAGCGGTGGCCCAAAGCAGGGTTTTATTTATTTTCAAAAACAAATGAACCACAGCCACCGGTGGGACAATACAGAGAAATGGCTGACTGATTATGATCACCCACTCTGGAAAAAATATGGCAAAGAAGCAGAAGGCGCCGGCCACGGCGGCATGGATTTTTTTGTGGACCATGCTTTTATTGAATGTATAAAACGCAACACCGAGTTTCCAATGGATGTATATGATTATGCAAGCTGGTATGCCATTACACCATTGAGTGAAAAGAGTATTAAAGAAGGCGGCACTTTGCAAACCATACCAGATTTTACAAGAGGCAAGTGGAAAAAGCGGAAACCAATTTTTGCTTTTAATGATGATTATTAAGAGCCCCTAAGCCCATCCTATCCTTCCCAGAGGGAAGGGAAAAGGAGGAGATAAAAGCAGAGATGATGATTTATGTCCTGTAGGGATAAAAGATTGGTAGAAGGAAAATGTTGACTGTTTTTAGCGTCCCAAAGGGACGCAAGGTGCAGGTAAGATTTTGTTACGAGCATATATTTTTTATGGCGTCATCGTTGCCACGCTCGGTTCAACTGCATATCATTGGACAACTTTTATTTAAGCGGTTCGATTTGGCTAAAGCCAAAAGTATAATTTTACTGTATCTTCTAGCTAAAGCTGAAGGCAATTAAGAAAAATTATTTTTTAAAAATGCATTAACTGATATGAATGACACCCTAAACATCGTCTTTCAAATAATTGCATCAATTGGTTCTCTAGCTACTTGTGGCGCATTTATTTTTCTATTTTTAAAAGATAAAGACAAGCAAACGCAGATTGATAAGCTTACTGGAATAGTAGAGAAACTCACTGGCATAGTTACTATTCTGGAGGCACAAAATGAAACGATGAAAAAACAAAATGACTTAATTGCACAGCAAGTAGATATTTTAAGAAATACTTCACTATTGCAAGGGAGCGACAATCAAGCTTTACTTCACTTAAAAGAAATTGAAGTAAAGAAATTGAGGTTAAGCGTTCAACCAAATTTATGGACAAATGGAGGCGGTTACAATGGATCAACTGGTGAATTTCATATTGATTTGAATAATAAAGGTGAAACTGCAATTATACAGGAATTTAAAAATAATTCAACCGACGTAACGATTCATAATATTCAATCGACTTATGAGTTAGAAAAAGGAGAGTTTAGAAAAATATTTGGTGTGCAAAAAGGAGCTAAACATATTAAAGATTGCGACATTGATATTGATGTCATCTACGTTGATAAACTGAACAATAGATATTCTTCTAAAATAAAAGGGATAGGCATCAATATAAAAATTATTGAGACAATTGAGCTTTAACAATTCTCCGCCGTTGTTGGTCGCCTGACCAACAACATACGCTAAGATAAAAGCTCAGCAAAGCTTCAACAGCACAAGTGAGTGACACAACGATGCTGAAGAAAGAACAAATGATAACAAACAAAAAATATTAATCTACAAAAAAATCTTCTCCATTTCCCTTCCCCTCGGGGGAAGGATAGGATGGGGCCAATATTATGAACAGAAGAAAATTCCTGCATCTCTCTGCACTAACAGCGCCGCTGTTAGCAGCAAAAAAATCAATAGCCGGTAATTTTGAAGCACCGGTAAAACCCATTGTAATTTCCACCTGGGACAGTGGCATGGCTGTTAACGCCGCCGCATGGGAAGTACTTAGTAAAAAAGGCCGTGCCCTGGATGCTGTGGAAGCCGGCGCCATGAAAATGGAAAATACGCCCGATTGTTGTGTGGGGCTGGATGGTTACCCCGACCGGGATGGTATTGTAACGCTTGACAGCTGCATTATGGATGAATACAGCAATTGTGGTGCCGTGGCCGGGCTGGAAAGAATTAAACATCCGGTTTCGGTAGCAAGAAAAATTATGGAAACTACACCCCATGTGTTATTAGTGGGAGCAGGCGCACAACAGTTTGCCGTGCAAAATGGTTTTCCGTTAGAAAGTGGAGAGCTGAGCGAAAGCGCAAAAAAAGCCTACGCTGATTGGTTGAAAAAAAGTGAATACAAACCTGTTATCAACATAGAAAATCTGCCTGTCCGGCAGGCAGGTAAAAAAGGTAATGGCCCTTTCGCCCCAATGTTTTTTGAAGACGGAAGTTTTAATCATGACACAATGGGTTTGGTGGCAATGGACAGTAGTAATAATTTAAGTGGCGCTGTTACTACCAGCGGCATGGCGTATAAAATTCATGGGCGTGTGGGCGACAGTCCGATTATTGGTGCAGGTTTGTTTGTAGACAATGAAGTGGGTGCTGCCACCAGCAGCGGACTGGGCGAAGAAGTGATACGCATTTGCGGTACTCACCTGGTGGTGGAGTTTATGCGCCAAGGCTTAAGCCCTGAAATGGCCTGTAAAAAAGCAGTGGAGCGTATTGTAAAACGCAACCCCAAAAAAGCAAAAGAGCTGCAGGTAGGTTTTTTAGCACTCAACAAAAAAGGGCAATACGGTGCGTATGCTATTCAAAAAGGTTTTGTGTTTAGTGTAAAGAGTGAAAGAGAGAATCAAATACATCAATCTAAATTTTTGTTGTAACGTTTTTTAAAAATCGAATGTCGAATGTAAAATATCGAATAG
>JAGVCC010000218.1 GCA_020059395.1 Chitinophagales bacterium
AAAAATTTAAGTCGCTGCTTGACTCTGCTCCTGATGCTACCATTATAACTGATTGCAATGGCATGATTAAGCTTGCAAACCTTGCTGCAGAGCAATTAACTTGTTTTACAAAAGAAGAATTGCGACATTTTAAAATAACACAGATCATACCTGAATCACATCAGGAAAAGCATGCAGATTTCATTAAAAATTTTTCAACCAATATAAGGCTGCAAAACAAAACTGCAACAACCGAAATGCTGGTACAAAATAAACAAGGCAAAAGAATACCTGTAGAAATAAACATTTCTCCCATTACTATAGGCAATGAAGTGCTTATTTATACCTCCATTAGAGACATAACAGAGCGGAAACAGGAAAAAGCAGAAATTCAAAATTTATTTGCACAAATAAACCAGGCTACTGAAGCTATTTTTATAGTGGATGAAACCTTTACAATAAAAAGCTGGAATAAGGGAGCTGAGGTATTATTTGGCTATAAAAAAGAGGAAGCCATAGGAAATAACTCACTAAGCCTTTTACAAAAAAATGTACATCAGGAACAAATTGATACAATTAATATCGCAATTGACAAAACTGGCTTTTGGTCGGGTGAAGTAAAAAAGAAAAATAAATCAGGTGAGGAGTTATACGTTTACTCATCGTTTTCACGTGTTAAAAACAATGAAAGCAAAAAAAATAATTTTGTTTGTGTGAGCTTCGATCTTTCGCCATTAAAAAAATTAGAGCAACAGGTAAACCACCTTGCTAATATTGTTGAATATTCATCCGAAGCCATATTATCCAGAGATATAAATGGAAAAGTTATAAGCTGGAACAAAGGAGCAGAAAGCATGTTTGGTTTTACACGTGAAGAAATGATTGGGAATACCATGGAGGCACTGGGCTTGTGCCGTAACCCGGAAGAAGCTGCAGCAATTGACCAAAAAATAAAAAAAGAGGGTGCTTCATTTACTGAAAAGGAGTACTACCATAAAAAAGGGTATAAAATAACAGGAGCACTTACAGCCAATGCAACTTATGATGAAAACCAAAGCATTTCAGGCATTATTTGCATTATTAAAGATATTACACTGCGTAAAAATTTTGAAGCACAGTTAATGCTTAATAACGCCGCCCTTGAAGATAAAGTAAAACAAAGAACAGTTGAAATAAGAAAAAGTGAAGCAAAGTATAAACTGCTTTATAAAAACAACCCCATGCCTATGTGGGTATACAATACTAAAACACTTGAAATACTGGATGTTAATACAGCTGCTGAATTAAAGTATGGCTATACAAAAGAAGAGTTTTTAAAATTAACATTACTGGATATTCGTCCTGAAGAAGACAGAGAGTTACTCTTAAAATTTGACCATACCTATTTAAATGCAGAAAGCTGTATTTATAATGGCATATGGAGGCACAAGAAAAAAGACGGCACTCCAATAATAATAGAAGTAATAAATCACCCAGTAAATTTTGAGGGTATAAATGCAAGGCTTACACTTTTAAATGATGTTACAGAAAAAGTTGAAATTCAAAACAAACTGGCTGTGAGCGAAAAGCGGTTTAGAACATTAATAGAAAACAGTTATGAAATAATAACCCTGCTTGACAAAGAATTTAAAGTGGTTTACAGGAGCCCATCGGGATACCGTATAACAGGAAGGCCGGATGAAGAAGTACTGGGCATTGATGGTAAACTTAGAATTCACCCGGATGATATACAACTTGTTGCTGATAAAATCAAGAGTCTGTACAGTAAGCCTGGCACCTCAGAGGACTGTATATTCAGATATTTACATAAAAACGGCAATTACCTATGGATGGAAGGTAATGCAACCAATTTACTTCACGATGAAAATATACAGGCTATTGTACTTAATTACAGAGATGTTACAGAACGCATTAATGCAGAAGCCGAGGTTGCTGCCAACGAAAAACGTTTCAGATCGCTAATAGAAAACGGAGTGGATATTATTAATCTGCTTGATGAAAATTTCAATGTCATTTACAGAAGCCCTTCTGCAATACGAACAAGTCAATTATCCAACAGTGATATACTGGGTGTGGATGGTAGAAAGCGGATTCACCAAGATGATCTGCCTTTGCTCGGCGAAGGCATTCAACGACTGCTGCAAAAACCTGGCTATTCCGAACTAACCCGTTTTAGATTTAAACATAACGACGGGCACTACCTCTGGTTTGAGGGTACTGTAACCAACCTGTTACAAGACGAAGCTGTAAAAGCGATTGTTTTTAACTACAGAGAAGTGACTGAGCGGATAGAAGCAGCACAAAAAGTAAAATTAAGCGAAGAACGTTACAGAAAAACACTTGACAGTATGATTGAAGGTGTTCAGATTATTGGATTTGACTGGAAATACAAATACTTAAATGATGCTGCGGTAAAACAATCCAGACATAATAAAGAAGAATTACTTGGTCATACTTTGAAAGAAAAATATCCAGGCATAGAACAAACCGAGCTTTACAGACAAATTGAAAAATGTTTTAAAGAAAGAACTGTTATTCAGTTCGAAAACAAATTTACTTATCCCGATGGAGTGAACGCCTGGTTTGAGTTAAGCATACAGCCAGTTGATGAGGGCATATTTATTTTATCAGTAGATGTAACAGAAAAAGTAAAAGTTGCGGCAGCGCTTAAATCAGAAAGAGATAAAGTGGCACATATTGCTGCCACGTCCCCGGGCTTATTATATTCTTTTAAAATAAAAAAAGACGGTTCATTTCATTTCCCATATACCAGCCAGGCAGCAGAAGATATTTTTGGAATAAAGAAAGAGATACTGAAAGACAATATTAACCCGCTATTGCAAAATGCCGTAAATGACGATATTAACAAAATCCTGAACAGCATTACAGAGTCGCTCAACAATATGAGCCCCTGGAAATTGCAATTCAGATATTGTCACCCGGTAAAAGGCGTTGTATGGCTCGATGGCCATTCAATACCATCCAAAGAAGCTGATGGCAGCACAATATGGCATGGAATAATTACAGACGTAACTGATAGAAAAAAGGCGGAGGAAAAAATAATGCAGCAGTCGGCGCAATTAAAAACATTAAGCGATAACCTACCAGGCATTATGATTTATCAATTAGGTGGGGATAATTATGAAAACAGGAAGTTTACTTATGTTAGTAATGAGGTAACAAGGTTTACTGGTAGAACACCAGAAGAAGTACTTGATGACCCCGACATTATTTATAATCAAATTTTACCTGAAGATTTACCAATGCTGCTTGAAGCAGAAAAAAAATCATATGAATACAGCATAAAATTTAATCAGGAAGTACGCTGCCAGAATTACAAGGGGGAAGTAAGGTGGCTGCAAATAATTTCTAACCCAAGAAAAACAAACGAGGGGAAAATTGTTTGGGATGGCTTTCATATTGATATTACAGAACGAAAAAAGGATGAAGCCGAAATACATAAAAGCTATTTAGAAAAAAGAGTACTTGCAGAAAGACTTAGTACAATTTTAAATACCCTGCCTGCTAACATTGCTTTAATAGATGGCAATGGCATTATTGCTGATGTAAATCTTTCCTGGATGGAATTTGCGGGAAAAAACAAATGGTCGGCCAATAGTTACGGAATTGGCAGTAATTATATAACTCTCACCAGCAAATTGCTAAACCTTGATTATTATGAGTCACAAAAAATAGCTGAAGGCATAAAATCTGTTCTAAATAAAACTAGCATTCAGTATGTTCATGAATACTTTTATATAAATGAGAATATAAAAAGCTGGTTCAGAATGATTGTATCTCCTTTACCCGGCGATGCTGAGAATGGAGCCGTTGTGATGCATATAGATGTTTCAGAAATAAAACGACTGGAAGAAGATCGTATGCGCAGCGAAGCCGCACAACAGAAAAAAATTACAGCTGCCATTATTGAAGGTCAGGAAAATGAGAGAAATGCTATTGGAAAAGAACTGCATGATAATATTAACCAAATTCTGGCTGGCGTTAATATACTTTTAGGATTGATAAATAAACGACCTGAACGATTAGAAGAGTTATTGCCGGTTTGTATAAATCACATGACTCTCGCCATTAACGAGAACAGAAAAATGGCGCACAAGTTGGTTTCGCCTAATGATGAAAACGCTGATTTAATTGAGCTGATTCAACGCACTACAGACAGTATGCTCGTCACGGCTGATATTAACGTTAAGATTGCATGCAATAATTTTGATGAAGCACTTTTAACAGACTATCAAAAACTGGCTATCTACAGAATCATTCAGGAGCAATGCACCAACATAATTAAGTATGCCAATACTAAAAAAGTGATGCTTTTACTGCATACAGGAACAAAACGTTTCTTACTTATAATTAAGGATTATGGTTGTGGTATGGAAAAAACTAAAAAGACCGCTGGCATTGGCCTTCAAAATATTAAAAGCCGGGTTAACCTGCTAAATGGTACAGTAACTATAACCACAAAACCAAATGCAGGCTTTATGCTTGCAGTAGATATCCCTATTACCAAATCAACTAAAGTACTACTAGAGGCTGCCGTTGGATAATTACTTAAAACAACAATGCCCCAAATAAAGTAATGTTACTTTACATTTGCAAAAATATCTTGTTTTGGAAATTAGTAACAGAAAGGCATATCATGAATATTTTTTTGAGGCTAAGTATATTGCAGGCGTTGTGCTAAGCGGTACCGAAATAAAAAGCCTGCGAACGGGTAAGGCTAGTTTTAACGACAGTTATTGTGTTTTTAATGACGGAGAGCTGTTTGTAAAAAGCCTGCATATATCTGAATACGCATTTGGCACTTACACCAACCACCAACCACTGCAAGAACGCAAATTACTGCTCACAAAACGTGAATTACAAAAGCTTGAATCTAAAATAAAAGAAAAAGGCTATTCAATTATTCCACTTAGAATTTTTTTATCAGACAAAGGCTGGGCAAAAATTGAAATAGGCCTTGGTAAAGGGAAAAAGATATACGACAAGCGCCAAACCATTAAAGAAAGGGAAAATGACCGGGATATTAAGCGAAAATTTGGCATTTAGCTACTTAAATGCAAAGGAAAACCTTCTGAATGTTTGTAAAGGAAAATAAAAGTTTTATATTTGCACCAAGTTCAAGTCCTCTCCCAAACCACCTCCCCGAAGTAATTTTTTTCATTTGGTATCTCCTGAAAAACAGGTTTTAAATCTATTTTTTAACTTTTTAAACCGTAAAAAATGAAAAGGATTTACTCTCCTGCATTAAAAGATGCATTAACTGCTGTAGGCATTATAGTTGCTTTTTACAGCTTTTTAGCTATTGTTGCGTTGATTGCTTTTTAAAGATTTTTGCCGAAAAATGCACATGGGTTTCATTTTAGAAACCCTTTTTTATTTAAAGCCTTTTGATGTTTAGAATAATTACTTGCTTAACAAAAGCATCACCATTTGCCGGCTGCTGATGAATTTTTCTAACAATATCCATGCCGCTGGTTATTTTACCAAAAGCTGCAAAACCCTGTCCATCCGGGTTGCTGCTTACTCCCCTGTCAAATCCGGTTTGATCTCCAATACAAATAAAAAATTCAGTACTGGCACTTCCTGCAGTGGTACGAGCAAGCGACAAAGTACCTGTTGAGTGAGACAAGCCTGTTTTGGCAGGTGCTTCATGGGGAATTCCCTTTAGGCTTTTTAAGCGTTCGGGATTGCTTTTCCAAATACCACCTTGTATTGCGCCGGCATCATTATCATTTCCAAAAACATCGTTATAAACAACCCTGTAAAAGGAGCTGTTTTTAAAGTACCCTGCGTCTATATAAGATAAAAAAGCAGTGACTGTTGCCGGGGCTTTCTCCGGATATAGTACTGCATCAATATTGCCTAAATTTGTTTCAATAACTATCTTAGGTGCATTGTCACTCTTGCAAGATAAAAACAGGACTGCCAGAGCTGTAATAGCAATTGAAATATTTTTTTTCATGCTGCAAAATAAACTGTTTGATGCAGCATAAAAAAACCGGCATAAAGCCGGTTTTTTTTAATTTTTTGTTAGCAGCTTCGAGCTGTTAAATAGCTCCACCGCAGCAAGTATTTTTTTAGTACCAGTAAGTGTTTTGTTTTCGGTAGACAGCAGGGCGAGGGCATCACTGTTTTCCTTAAGTAATGTTTCCAGCATTTCAGGGGTATAAGGGGTAATTGCAGCTGCATCAGGCTGTTGTATAAATAGCTTTTCAGTTACATTTTGCCCATTGTAATATTTTATTGAAAAAATATTTAAATAGCCTTTAACCACTCTTACTGCAAAACCAGGCAACACACTTTTTGCAACATATGTTTTTTTAAATTTACCAAATACACTTTGCGACACGGCATAACCTTCTTCGTTTTGATAGGCTTTTAGTTCGGGACCGTAAATAATAACGCTGTCATTTGCCAATAAATGCGGCGTTTTAAACATTTTAGTTACCAGCTTAAGCGTAGTAAATTGTTTAACGGTGCCATCAGCAAATTGTACAAAACAGCCAGTATGCTCACCGTTTGGCTCCTCACTAGCATTCAATTGTAAATGGGGGTTTGCTGTGGATGAAATATTTACAAAGAGAGAAAAAAACAGCATTGCTGTTAAAAAGGGTACAGTTATTTTCATTTAATCAGGATTTGCGTAATAACGTTGCAAACACCTCGATATTGCACTAATTATCAGGTGTTTTACAAATAAATCCTGCCTCTTTTATTCATCGCTTTTTCCTGCCCTTTTGCCGAAAAAATCCAATTGTTAGCACCCTTTTTTAAAGCCTTACACCTGTCAAATATTTAATCTTTTTTAGTTGCTGTTAAATTTACCCGTCGGATTGAAATAACGGGGTAATAGCTAAAGTTACCATTAAACTAAAATTTATTGGTTGTAAAGGCTATATTACATGTGGCCTGTCAATTTTAAAAAAACCAAAAGCAATACGCTCATAGGCTACACCTTTAGCTATTTTGGCTAAAGAGCCTGCAACGTTTGCCTAAGCATTGTTAACCACAATAATTTTGTCCTCTTTACTACTACTAATTGTGTACAGGAAAGTAATGCAGGCAAATGCAACTTGTGTAGTAAAATATAGCATCACTGTTCTTTAAACATGCAAAGGGCAGTTTACGGTTGCCTTTACAGCATTTTTTCTGTTGTTTGGAAATTGTCCTGTAGCAGTGAATAATAAACCCGTTAAAAAAATAAAAAAGTATCTTACTCAGAACGTTTTTCAAGTGTTTGGCAAAATTATTGCCTAGTGAAAACTACACCCCTAACATCATGAAAAAATACAAATTACACCAGTGGCTGGTCTTGTTGTTATTTACTGTGCTGATAAATGCCTGCAGTAAAAAAATAACTAATGCCGCGGTTATAGTTGAAGAGAAGTTAAAAGATTTATCAGCAGACTCAGCATATACGCCGCCTGCATTTATTTTGATACCTGATGATAAAGCAAAAACAAATAAAGAAGATGAACTTTATTTTGATGACAATTACGGCTACAGATATTGGAGATACAACGATGGTAAATATTATTTAGACCCAAAGCATAACAAAAATATCTCTGTTAAAAAGAAGACATCGGTAGCAGTTAAGCTTGCAAAAGCATCTTCTTAGCCGCCACTTCACATAATATTTTTCAAGGCATTACGTTTTAATATTAGTGGACATTAAAAACCCACTTATTAAAACAGCCCACCTGCAGGAACCAGTCTTGTGGGCTATTTTATTTTATTGATACCCTAATATTTTAAGCATACTTTGCGCTGTTTGCTCCTTTGCGTAAACCCAGTCGATTAATTTTCCGTTTTTATCATGGCCAACAATAATATGTTTTGGGCTTGGTATAAGGCAGTGTTTAATACCACCATACCCGCTTATCTGATCCTGATAAGCACCTGTATGAAAAAAGCCTACATACAAAGGCTCACCCTCTCCCACCTTTGGTAAAAAAACTTCGTTTATATGTTCTTCACTGTCGTAGTAATCATGGCTGTCGCAGGTTATACCGCCAAGCACCACACGGTGGTAATCGTTATCCCATTTATTTATTGGCAACATCAAAAACTTTTCGCCAATACCCCATGTATCCGGCAATGTGGTTATAAATGAAGAGTCTATCATATACCATGTCTCTCTGTCATTTTGATTTTTTTCTCCTATCACACTATAAATGTGCGCCATGCTTTCTCCAACTGTGTAGCTGCCAAATTCTGTAAAAATGTTGGGCATGGGCACCTTACTTTTTTTACAGGCCACTTTTATGTTGCGTACAATTTCATTTATTATAAACTGGTAATCATAATCAAAACCAAGTGAATGTTTAATGGGAAAACCGCCACCAATATTTATTGAATCTAACTCCGGGCATATTTTTTTAAGCTGGCAGTAAAGGTTAATTACTTTATTCAATTCACTCCAGTAATAAATATCGTCTTTAATGCCTTTATTTAAAAATATGTGCAGCATTTTAAGCTGAAAACGATGCTCATTTCCTTCAATTTTATCTACATAAAATTCCAGTATATCTTTTGCACGTATTCCTAAACGGGAGGTATAAAAGGGAAAACTGGGTTCCTCTTCTGCCGCTACACGTATGCCTAAATTAAAAGGCACTTTTACAGATTTAATGTAAGCCCTCAGCTCCTCTTTATTATCCAGTATAGGAATTACATTTTTAAAACCGGTGTTTAATAAATTGGCAATACGGCTGGTATATGTTTTCTGCTTAAATCCATTGCAAATAATATACGTCTCTTTATTAATCTTCTTTTTGGCGTACAGTTTTTTTATTATCTCAATATCATAAGCAAATGATGTTTCCAGATGTATGTCATGCTTCAACGCTTCTTCTACAATAAATGAAAAGTGAGAGCTTTTGGTGCAGTAGCAGTAGTTATACTCTCCTTCGTACTTATGTCGTTTAATAGCAGCAGCAAACATTTGTTTGGCTTTATTAATCTGCCTGCCAATTTTAGGCAGGTATGTTAATTTTAGCGGTGTTCCGTATTTATCTATCAGTGCCTTAATATCAAGGTCATTATATTGCAGGTAATCATTTTTAACTTTAAAATCTTCCTGGGGAAAATTAAATGTTTGGTCAATCAGGTTTTGATAAGTATTATCCATTTACAGTTTACTTAATGCAGGTTAGTAAAAATTTTTACAAATGTATATATTGTTGAAATAAAAAAGGTGTGAATAATTCACACCTTTAAATATTTATAATAATTTCATTACTTAACAGAAGCTACTAATTTCTTAAAAGTCTCTGGTTCATTCATTGCTAAATCTGCCAACACCTTGCGGTTAAGGTCTATATTTTTAGCAGCCAGTTTATGAATAAATTCGCTGTAAGTAATACCTTCTTCTCTTACGGCTGCATTAATACGTGCAATCCATAATTGACGGTATTCTCTCTTTTTAAGTTTGCGGCCCACATATGCATATGTTTGACCTTTTTCTAAAACGTTTTTGGCAACGGTATATACATTTTTACGTTTGCCGTAAAAACCTTTGGCTGCTTTTAAAATTCTTTTGCGGCGTGCCCTGCTGGCTACTGCATTTACTGAACGTGGCATAATCTAAATTAGTTTAAAGTTAAAAGTTGATCATCGTTTCGCTTTTAGCCAGGCTTATTTTAAACCCAGTAATCTTTTCACAAAGTGCATGTTAGCATCGCTAACTACACCATCTTTACGCATATTACGCTTGCGTTTAGTAGATTTTTTTGTAAGAATGTGACGTTTAAAAGCTTTTTGAAACGTAATTTTACCTGAGCCGGTAACTTTAAAGCGCTTTTTTGCGCTGCTGTTGGTTTTAACCTTTGGCATTATATAACTTATTTTCAGTTACTCCCTGCTGGCGCCCCGAACTGACGGGAACTTGTAGAGCCTTGTGGGAAATGTTAAAAAAAGAAAACTTCTTTTTTGGGCGGCAAAGGTATGGTTAAATTGCTTATTTAGCAAACAACTATTACATTTTATTACTTTAACCTGCCTTTTTATGAACTTTTGTATATGATGCTTAAGAATTTATAATTATTATTTCCAGAATTACTACTGGTAGCGAAAATGCACTCCACTAATAAAATGAGGAATTTATAAAACAACAGTAAAAAAAATCCCTTCACAGTTGTGAAGGGATTTTTTTTACTGACTTAATATATTAATAATTTCTAGCTTTCATCTCAACCCTTCTGTTTTTAGCACGGCCAGCAGCAGTTTTGTTGTCTGCAATTGGATCGTCAGCGCCATGTCCGGCAGCTGTCATTTTACTTTCATCAACACCTTTACTAGAAAGGTAAGCTTTTACAGCAGCAGCCCTGCTTTCACTCAGCGTTTGATTTTTATCTGCAGCACCGGTGTTATCAGTATGACCGTCAATATCAAGCATTAAACTTGCATCTTCGCTCATAATTTTTGCTACCTCATTTAAGGATTTATAAGATTTTGCCAGCAATTTAGCACTGCCAGTTTCAAAGAAAATATTTTTAGCTGCATAGTTAATTTTATCAATTACGGACTGTTGAATTTCGGGGCAACCCTGATTAGATACAGGGCCAGAAGTTGTTGGGCATTTATCTTCTTCATCATTAACACCATCGTTATCGCCATCTGGTATTGGACAACCCTGATAACGGGCCACACCTGCAACAGAGATACACTTATCCTGCTCATCATTTACACCATCTTTATCTGTATCAGGTATTGCGCAACCATTATATTTTGCCAGGCCTTTAACATCCGGGCATTTGTCATCAGCGTCGGTAATGCCATCACCATCACGGTCTGGACAACCTTGCAGTGATGCCAAACCCTTCACGTCAGGGCATTTATCATCAGCATCAATTACACCATCACCATCACGGTCTTTTGGTGCTTCAACTACAGGAGCTGGAGGAGGTGGCGCAGGCATCGCCTTTTCTTTACCAATATTTTGTGCAATCCCCAAAGAATAAAAAAGGTTATCCGAAAGAATTTTTTCAGTTAAAACAAACTTATATTGGGCTTGCGGTATGATATATGTCATACTGCTTAAATTTATTTGGAAGCCAACACCTGCAGGCACATATGCTCCAAGCTTATCGTTGTACAATCCTCCGCCTAAACCCACACTAAGGAAAGGGGCTATTGTGGTATTATCGCCATACGGCCTCACACTTAGAAAAGGTTCTAACTCAAGCCCTATTTCCGTTTTACCGTATATGTTACGGTACAATCCAGAATAGTCTCTGAACATTGCATTTGCTTTTACAGCAAAATCAATTTTATTTGTCAACCCCTTCCAGTAAGACAAAGAGAAACCTTTTGTCATCTGTTTAATTGAACTGTATACTTTACCACTCAAAGGATCTCTAATACCAGACGGTGCAACAAAATCTGCTGCATTGAAGTGAATTCCAAGTAAAGGACTCTTTTTTGCGCTATTGCGTGCATTTTGTGCCATTACAGCATTAAATGCTATAAGTAATGCAAGAAGAACACTTAGTTTTTGTTTCATTTGATGATATTTAATTGTTTTAGTTATCATAAATTAAATTCTAATATTACTCTAAAAGAATCTCAAATAAAGTAAAGAAAATAATCTATGTAGTTTTGGTTTATGGTTACTTTTATTATAATCCATTAGCAAATATAATGTTAAATTTAGTAAAGCCAAAAATAGCCGCAAAATTTATACCCCTATCATTTTCAAATAACTATAGTTTTATAAGCTTCCATTTCCCCCGTTTAAAAACCGCAATGCAAATACAGGCTAAAATTGCCTCTGAAATGCCTATGGCAAAGTATACACCTTTTGGTCCTAATTGAAATGATTTGGATAATATATATGCTAACGGAATTTGGATTGCCCAGAATACTACGAGATTAATAATTGTAGGCGTTTTTGTGTCGCCAGCTCCATTAAATGCCTGACTTAACACCATGCCGTACGCAAAAAACATGTAGCCAACAGACAAGATGTGAAGGCATAATGTGCCAAACCGTATCGCTTCCGCATCATGAATAAAAAAACGCATCAGGTGTTCACCAAAAAAAAAGAAGACCAATGCAACACCAATAAAAAAACAAAAAGCAATAAATGCGGTGCGCCATACTGAACGTTCGGCCCTTTCATGTTGCCCTGCACCAAGATTTTGTCCAACTAATGTGGCTGCTGCATTGGCAAGCCCCCATGCAGGTAAAATGGTGAATATACAAATCCTTATAGCCGTTCCATAACCTGCTGTGGCTTTTTCGCCGGCATCTGAAATTATACGCATTAAAAAAATCCAGCTGCAACTGCCAATTAAAAACTGAAACATACCTCCCCATGATGTTCTGAGGATCTTTTTTATAATGTCGTTGTTTATCTTAAACTGCTTTATTGTTAGTTTAATAAGATCTTTCCCCTTAAAAAGATGATACATTTGATAAATAACGCCGCAACTGCGGCCAATGGTGGTGGCAACAGCAGCACCAGTTATCCCCATTTTGGGAAACGGACCAATACCTTTTATTAAAAGCGGAACCAGCATAATATTTATTGCGTTTGAAAGCAGCAACGTCCGCATGGCTATAGCCGCATCCCCAGCACCTCTGAAAATTCCATTATTTATAAACAACAACATAATAACAATATTACCAGTCAGCATAATCTGAGTATAACGAAAGTGCGTATCGGCAACATGCTTATCAGCACCCATTATTAATAAAATATCTTTTGAAAAAAACAAACCAACTATGCTGATAATAACAGAAAAACCAATTGCCAGTAAAATGGCCTGTGCTGCAATATTAGATGCCGATTTAAAATCTTTTTCGCCTGCTCTTCTTGCTATCATGGCTGTTACCCCCATCGCCATACCCCAGGCAACAGAGTAAAGTATTGCAAGAGAGCTTTCCGTTAAGATTACCGTTGAAGATGCAGCTGTACCTTCCCCATTTACAAAATAAATATCTACAATAGCAAACAATGCTTCTAGCAGCATTTCAAGCACCATGGGTACCGCTAATAGAAAAATGGCTTTGTCAATACTGCCTGTTGTAAACTCTTTTACATCGCCTTTAACTGCCTGTTTTAATAATTGCCAAAAAGAAGTTTTAGTGCCGGGAATATGTTGTTCAGTCATAACTGTAATAAGTTTAAAAGTAAAAAATAAAAAAGGAAAAGTTACTTAAGGATAGAAGAAATAAATTTAAACTGCAATGCAGTTAATAAGTCCCTTAAGTGTTATTACAGAATCATATTCTAAAATTGAAGGTGGTAAAACTAATATTTGCCACTTCAACAGCCAAATAAAAAATTATTTGCCCTATATTTGCAGCCCGCAATTGGTCTGGTAGCTCAGCTGGATAGAGCATCAGCCTTCTAAGCTGAGGGTCATTGGTTCGAATCCAATCCAGATCACTAAAAGCCTGTAGAAAACAGGCTTTTTTCTTTTTGTGAGGGGTTTTGTATACATACTTTATAGTCAAAAGCTTAATAAATATTACATCGGTTCTACAACCGATATAGAGAGGCGTGTGGAAGAACACAATAGAGGGAAAGAGAAATTTACAAGCACCGGCTTACCATGGAAGCTAGTTTACAATGAAGAATACGATAATTTAACACTGGCAAGACAAAGAGAACGTTTCATTAAAAAAATGAAAAGTAGGATATTTATTGAAAACATGATAAAACACGCTGGATAGAGCATCCCGATTCTTAATCGGGAGGGTCATTGGTTCGAATCCAATCCAGATCACTAAAAACTCCTGGTTAACCAGGAGTTTTTTATTTTTACGCAAACAGCTGTTATGGATGTACAAATTGAACCATCGTGGAAAGAGGCTTTAAAAAATGAATTTACCAAGCCGTATTTTTTACAGATAGCAACTTTTTTAAAAACCGAAAAAGCTGCTGGCAAAACTATTTATCCGCCAGGCCCATTAATTTTTAATGCATTTAACCAAACGCCTTTTTCAAAAGCCAGGGTAGTTATTATTGGGCAAGACCCTTATCATGGTCCCGGACAAGCGCATGGCTTAAGCTTCTCAGTACAAAATGGCGTAAAGCCTCCCCCATCTTTAGTAAATATTTTTAAAGAAATTCAGGCCGATATTGGCGTGGCTATGCCGCAGGGTTATGGCAACCTTACAAAATGGGCAGCACAAGGTGTACTTTTATTAAACGCCGCCTTAACTGTACGTGCAGGCGAACCCTTTAGCCACGCAAATTTTGGCTGGGCCGATTTTACCAATGCTGTTATTGAAAAAATATCGGCAGAAAAAAAAGGCGTGATTTTTTTATTGTGGGGTAAATTTGCACAAGACAAGCAGCAGCTGATTGATGAAACTAAACATGTTGTTTTAAAAGCAGCGCACCCCTCTCCTTTTTCCGCAGACAAAGGTTTTTTTGGCTGCAAACATTTTAGTAAAACCAACGAAATTTTAGTAAAACAAGGCAGTGCTCCAATTGACTGGAAATTACTTACGCCTTAGGGTATACATTTGCAGTATAATGACAGTATTAAAAAATATTTTTGCCAGAATTTGGGCCCTGTGGGGACTGCTTTCTTTTGTAGC